>NZ_JAWOWF010000028.1:0-65565 GCF_033340295.1 Vibrio sp. 1401 | reverse complement strand
CTACAGTGAGTTTAAAAGCGAGGGAGTAATCGCGCTGAGTTCTTTTAGTTGTTGATTTCATAACACTCTCCAATTTTGGGGGGGAAAGTGTCAACCTTATTTAGGACGGCACAATTAAAACAAAAAGGGCGTACATTGATAATGTACGCCCTTTTTTCATTTGCTTGAGATGCCTAGAAAGGTACTTCTATCTGCATCATCCAGTCAGCGTCATAATATTCGTGCCAACGATAATCAAACCGCATTCTTGGCTGTCCGTCGGATTTATCACCAAAACCAACGCTGAACATCAACCCGTGACTACGAAGCCACTCTTCTGTATCCATTTTACTCTCTTCGTCTCGAAGCTCTTCCGGCATCCAAAAACCAAGACCAAAGTAATTCTTTTCTAAGTTTTGAGTTAGAAGTGGGGTGTCTTCCGGCTTAATCGCCCACTCCTCCCAATAGTTTTCTGTTGGTCCTTCAAGCTTCGCTTCCGCTGCATACCAAATCAATGCTTCAGTACTTAACACGCCGATGGAATCTAAAATTTCTTCACAGATTGGAAGCGTGTTATCTTCAAACACCACGGAACGATCAGAAAAATAGTTACACGCGGAATGAGCTTGTGTCACCACAAGCAGCGCACATGCACTAAATAAAACTACTCTGACCATGAAAATCTGACCTCTCAGTTCCCAGACAATGTTTCTCTGTATAAGCCTTTACTAAGTAATAAATCACGTACGGAAGGTGTTGTATAGGCGCCGATCTCTTCACCCTCGGCCAATGCTTTGCGAATATCTGTGCTTCTGACTTTTACTTTTTCAGGACATGCCATAACAGTCCAACGTTCCGTAATCTCTTCGGCTCTACTAAATTTAGCAAATTTGAAGAAATTATCAGGACCAATGACAAAAGTTATATCGGCAGTTGGGTAAATTTCTTGAATTTTTTCTAACAACGCATAGGTCGTCACACTTTGTCCAGGTTGGTATAAAGCTTGCTCTGCATCAGAACGCTGAACATTAGAAAGCCCCATATCCTTGATGAACGCGTCAACCATTTTGCACCGAGTTGGGTAATCAAGCATGTTCTTGCCCCAAGCGTGTGCAATGCTTGGCTCAAGTAACACAAGATCAAAGTGGCTCAAAGACTCAATAACACTTTTATGCCCTAAACTAGGTGGGTTAAATGCACTACCAAAAATGGCGATTTTTTTCATATCCGGTGATTACCTGGTTGAAGAGAGTTTTCTAATCTGATGATTTCGGTATGATACTACTAATCTTTACAGCTTTTGACCCTAAAGTCGCGTTTAATGAGCCTCAACTGTATGGTTTATCACCATTTGAGCAAATGTGCTTTAGAGTCTGAAATATTTGCAGGAAAAGGAACCCTAAATGGAACAATCCATCCGTGACGAAATGCGCGTACTCCCTTCAATTGATCCGCATTTTGAAATTGAACGCCGTGTCGCTTTTATTAAGCGTAAATTGCAAGAAGCGGGCTGTAAGTCTCTTGTTCTTGGCATCAGCGGTGGCGTTGACTCAACGACATGTGGTCGTTTAGCTCAGTTGGCTGTAGACCAGCTGAACGAAGAAGCGGGCAACAATAGCTACCAATTTATCGCAGTTCGCCTGCCTTATGGGGAGCAAAAAGATGAAGATGAGGCTCAGCTCGCTCTGTCTTTTATCCAGCCAACCCATTCTGTATCGGTGAACATCAAAGCAGGTGTTGACGGGCTTCATTCGGCTTCTCACGTTGCATTAGAAGGCACAGATCTTCTACCAACTGATGCAGCAAAAGTCGACTTCGTAAAAGGCAATTTAAAAGCGCGTGCTCGCATGGTTGCTCAATACGAGATCGCGGGCTACGTAGGCGGCCTTGTTCTTGGTACTGATCACTCAGCAGAAAACATCACTGGTTTCTACACTAAATTTGGTGATGGCGCTTGTGACATGGCACCATTGTTCGGATTAAGTAAGCGCCAAGTTCGTGAAGTGGCTGCTACATTGGGTGCACCTGAGCAACTAGTGAAGAAAGTGCCAACAGCAGACTTAGAAGAGCTTGCTCCACAAAAAGCAGATGAAGATGCCCTAAGCTTAACTTACGAGCAAATCGACGATTTCTTAGAGGGCAAACCCGTTCCACAGCAAGTGAGTGACCGTCTGGTAGCGATTTACAAAGCAACGCAGCACAAACGCCAGCCAATCCCGACGATTTACGACTAAGCGATATTTTCAGCTCTCTTTAAAACTCAAAACGCTGCTAAAAATAGCAGCGTTTTTTTGTCTAGGAACAGTTTTTATCGAAGGACAAAGACGTTCTCGCCTAGTTGGTTACTGTTACGTCCGTCTCTGGCACAGCACAACACGCCAATACGGTTCCCATTGCACGTTCCTCATCAGTCAACGCGGGCACGTCCGGATGATGTACTTGACCCGACGTAAGCTGAACCTTACACGCGCCACATAAGCCAGCACGACAGCTATTGCTGATGACCTTCCCAGCATCTTCGAGCTGATCTAACAACGTTTTTTGGTTGTTGCCTACGACTTTAGTTCCATTAAAGTCAATAGCGAGACTTTTCTCTGGCTTTGACGTAAGAGAAGAAACTCCAAACGCTTCTTGATGGTAGTTTTCCTCTGGCAGCCCTTTTCTTAGTAGAAGACTTTTTGCTTTATCCATAAAGCCATCCGGGCCACACACAAACACCTGCCGCTGTTCAACATCTTTGATTTGCTTAATGTGTGACAAACTTAAACGCCCTTTCAAACCAAACCAATCAACAGCAGGTTGCGTTAAACAGACTTTTACTTCTAGCCCTGGGTGCTCACGCTTTAACTGCTCCAACTCTGAGCGACAAGGAATATCATTTTCGGTCCGACATTGATGGTAGAAAACCACGTTCTCCAACTGATTATGATCCGCTAAGTAACGTACCATCGATAGCATTGGTGTTACTCCGCTACCCGCAGAGAGTAACAATAGAGGCTGCGCTTCATGCGTTTTTAGGTGGAACTGGCCATCAGGTTGTTCTGCCTCTAAAACATCACCGACTTGTAAGTTGTCTAAGAGTGAGTTAGAGACTCTTCCACCCGCGATACGCTTTACAGAAATAGCATAACGACCCGGACGAGAAGGACTGGATGATAAGGTATAGCGTCGACCCACTTTCTTACCATCAATATTCACCTCTATTGGTAGGTGTTGTCCTGGCAAGTAATTAGGCAACGAACCTTTGTTTGGCTCTAACCATAAGGTCACAAAGTCTTGGGCAATTTCTTCACGCTCAACACATGTAAGCTTCATGCGCACTGGCGAGTTATCTGCGTAAAACTCCGGCTCTTTGTACTCCAATACTTCAACTTTATCGCCTTGACGAATAATGCCTTCATTTCGCGCGACAAGATTCTGGCCAAAGAACACACCACCGACATCGTTTGCACGGAACTGTTGCAAGGTTTTGAGCGGCTCTTTGCTCTCACGGAATGTGCCTCTTTGGGTATTCACCGTAGTCAGGATACAGCGCTCGCAAGGTTTGAGAGACTCAAACTCTACCTCACCGATTCGTATGCGCTTCCATGAATCTTCTTCAAATGGCTTAGTATCAGAGACAACTAAGTTAGTACGAAACTGATCCATTGAGTGTAGCTCTGAACTTCTTCGGTTCAGCTCATCAAGTGAAGCTTGGCTGATCACTAAAACCGGATAACCATCAGCAAAACTGACGTTTTGACCTAGCTTTTCACGGACACGATTCGATTGCTCACCACTAAACAACAACTCAACGCGTTGCCCCAACACACGACTAAACCAGTCATCTGCATCATCTGTCGTGGTATAGGCAGTAAATGTATCTTTCCAAACCGTTGCAGGTGTCTCCTGCATTTTGAAATCTTGGTAACGGATTTTAAGTGGCTCCATACCCAAACTACTAAACACCACTCCATCGGACAATAAGGCAGACTTAATGGTTACCATTTGCGGATACTTTCGCGCAGTGATCATCGAGCCATCAGCTTTCGCAATCATAAAGCGGCGATCGAAGCTCAATCCTTGTTTCTCAACCCATACGGACGACAGCGATAATCCGCCAACTGACTTAACCGGAAAAACATTAATTTGGGATAAAACGGGTTGCGACATGGCCTTCTTCCTACGGGTGTTTTTTATTTGTTGCGGTATTGTATACTCAAATCACATTAAGTTGCAGAGTCTACTGCCTCTTCATCCATCGCAACTTTCTCGAAACCATATTCTTATAAATTTGGTTTTAGTGACAAGTATTTACTACACTCAACATTCGCGTTTTTTAACACCGTTCTGACCAAATACCGTTTGATAAAGTGTGATACGACACACATAATTCACCCAAGTTATCACTACTCCCATTTATCGATTTGGAGCTTAATTATGGATACAAGAAAACTGGTTCTGATTTTGTTATGTATCTTTCTTCCGCCTGTCGCGGTGTTTATGGAGAAAGGTCTAAATAAAGACTTTTTGATTAATCTAATATTGACGTGTTTCTTCTTTCTACCAGGTACGATCCACGCGCTTTGGTTAACAATGAAGTAACCACTTACACTCTCACTCTTTATAAAATTGAAAAATGGGATGAAATATGAGGGCAATTCCTCTATCATCCTGTCGCCTAAGCGCAAGCGTTTGCTCAAAAGCAAATACGGCGCTTAGGCTCCAATCAGACAACTTTTCAATGGTGGGAGCAATTAATGACAACACTGACTATCACTCGTCCTGACGACTGGCACGTTCACTTACGCGATGGGGAAGTTCTTAAAGACACCGTTCGCGACATCAGCCGCTACAATGGCCGTGCGCTGATTATGCCAAATACCGTCCCACCTGTTACTACAACTGAGCTCGCCCTAGCCTACCGTGACCGAATTATTAAAGAGCAACATGGCGAACAGTTTGAGCCTTTAATGGCGCTTTACCTTACAGATAACACGACACCAGATGAAATACGTAAGGCTAAAGCAACCGGACACATTGTTGCTGCCAAGCTTTATCCTGCAGGCGCTACCACAAACTCAGATTCCGGTGTGACCAATGCGAAAAACATTTATCACGTTTTAGAAGCAATGGAAGAAGTAGGAATGTTACTTTTGGTTCATGGGGAGGTAACACATCACGATATTGATATATTCGACCGAGAAAAAGAATTCCTTGATACCGTCCTCGCTCCTATCGTCAATGACTTCCCTAATCTTAAAATCGTTCTAGAACATATCACCACCGCCGACGCAGCAAACTTCGTTAGCAACGCCTCAGACAACGTAGCGGCTACCATCACTGCCCACCACCTTCTTTTCAACCGTAACCACATGCTTGTGGGTGGTATTAAACCTCATTTCTACTGTTTGCCAATTCTTAAGCGCGGAACCCACCAGCAAGCGCTGATCGAAGCAGCAACTAGTGGTAGCAAGAAGTTTTTCCTAGGTACAGACTCAGCGCCACATGCGAAAGGGGCAAAAGAATCGGCTTGCGGTTGTGCTGGTTCTTACACTGCACACGCAGCGCTAGAGCTTTATGCAGAAGTCTTCGAAAAAGAAGGCAAGTTGGAAAACTTGGAAGCTTTCGCAAGCTTCAACGGTCCTGATTTTTACGGCATTGCACGTAACACAGATACGGTAACGTTAGAAAAATCCGCTTGGGATGTGCCAGAAACGATGCCATTTGGCAATGATATCGTTGTGCCTATTCGAGCAAATGAACAGATCGAGTGGAAAGTGAAGTAAGTACTTTACTGACGTTTCACCTATAAAACAGGGTCATGCTTTTTGTAAAAAGAAGTCATGACCCTTGTTACTATCGTCTCATGTTTTAGATGTGATTATTGACCACGAAGCTTTTCAACCATCGTCCATACCGCAACCACAACTAACCCTGCCACAAAGCCGATAATACCGTTCAATAAAATAGGCAAAATGGCTGTAGCAACCGAATGGCCACTAAAGTTCATAATAATCGGCTCTACAAAGTGATGAATGGCTGGCACGTTGTGCACCACAATTCCTCCACCCACCAAAAACATCGCAGCAGTTCCTACAATGGTTAACAACTTCATCAACTTTGGTGCAAAAGCGACCAAGGCCCCTCCGACTTTCGCCACCCAACCTTTACCGTTTGAGCGACTTTCAAGGTAAAGGCCTAAATCATCTAGCTTCACAATCCCAGCGACTAGTCCATAAACCCCAACCGTCATAATCACTGCAATTAAACTGACAACTAAAATTTGCGTAACAAGACTGGCTCCTGTCACGGTACCTAACGCAATCACGATGATTTCTGCGGAAAGGATAAAGTCTGTTCGAATTGCACCAGAAACTTTACGCCTTTCATACTCTTCTATCGACTCGCCAGTATTAACTAGCTCCTCTTTTTCTTCGTGCGGATGCGAGTGAGGAAACACTTTCTCAAGCACTTTCTCTGCCCCTTCAAAGCAGAGAAATAAGCCGCCAATTAGCAATAATGGCATGATAAGCCATGGAATAATCGCGCTAATAAGTAAAGCTGAAGGAACTAAAATCAATTTATTTTTGAATGAGCCTTTTGCAACCGCCCAAACTACTGGAATCTCTCGCTCAGATGCAACACCAGACACTTGTTGAGCGTTTAACGCTAGATCATCTCCCAACACACCTGCGGTTTTCTTTGCCGCCATTTTTGACATTAAGGCGACATCATCAAGCACCGTGGCAATATCGTCCAACAGTGTGAGTAAACTTGCTCCAGCCATTTTTGGTCTCTTATATGAAATTGAGTAAGTAACAAAATGTAACACCAATGAATCACTCATCAAAGTGATGATTTTGCAAAGAATACCACCCCAAATGGTGTTTTATATTGCCGTAAAGATAAGACGGGTCTAGTCTTGTGATACCTTTCAGCAGTCAAAAGAAAAAGTATAGATGAAAAGTGGATACATTTACCCGATCGGTACTCCTGGCCAACCTTGGACCGAAGAAGAACGTAAAGCTTGGTTAGCAACGCAAGAAGTAAAACGTAGCTACCAAGATGAAGTCGTCAGTAAAATCGATGCCCTACGCGGGCATTTTGATGTTGAACAATATGGTGCGCTCTCATACAACGAGGCACGCTTCCCTCTGTTTTGTATCAAAACACGCAATTGGGATTCAACTAAACCTGTTGTGTTGGTCACAGGCGGCGTGCACGGTTACGAAACCAGCGGTGTACATGGCGCATTAAAGTTTGTAGAAACGGAAGCAGAGCGCTATGCAGAGCATTTCAATATTGTCGTTGCCCCCTGCGTAAGCCCTTGGGGTTACGAGGTGATCAACCGCTGGAATCCAAACGCGATTGATCCAAACCGCTCTTTCTATAAGAATAGTCCTGCCGAAGAATCCGCTAACCTCATAAAGCTAGTTGCAACTTTAGGCGATGTGTTAATGCACATTGATCTACATGAAACGACAGATTCTGACGAAACTGAGTTCCGTCCAGCCTTAGCTGCTCGTGATGGTATTGAGTACATTGAAGGTATGATCCCAGATGGCTTTTACACGGTGGGAGATAGTGAAAACCCTCAGCCTGACTTCCAAAAAGCGGTCATTGAGTCAGTTGCAAAAGTGACTCACATTGCACCAGCAGATGAAAACGGCGAAATCATTGGTTCACCCGTCGTACAGTTTGGCGTTATCAACTACCCAATGGTAAAACTGGGCCTGTGTGGCGGCGTAACAAATTGCGTTTACGGCACGACAACGGAAGTGTACCCAGACAGCCCAACGGTGACCGACGAAGAATGCAACGATGCGCAAGTTGCAGCCGTAGTTGGTGGTTTGAATTACGTACTAAGTAAGCTCGAATAACACAGGTTAACAATAAAGCAACTGACGATGTCTTTGAATTGTGAATCAGCTTTACTTTGCTCCAAAAGCAAGTTGAGACATTAATCCGCTAGTTTATTAGAAATTACCGCATTAACATCGCTAACACTGAAGATGCGAAGCATCACGACTTTATGACGCTATTTTAATGCGGTATCTAATAAATCCTAAAATACAAATGACATCTAGACATCATCGTCACTACTAACTCCTCTTCCTGAACAAACTATCGTCATACCATTTAAATCAAACCTCAACCAACGAGCTTCTGAAGCGAAAAACATCCTTAAACAATAAGAAAGCTTAATGCTCTTTGGCTTTATTTTTTAATCACTTACCCAAAAGCACATGCATTAGCCATTGCCTTGTTTTTATACGCGATTGATCTTTTTAGAGAAACACATATGAACCTCATTGCTTAACCGAAAAAACAAAGATATAATGAAAATAATTATCATTTGTATTTTAATTTTAAATCGAGAACCTCTTTCTCTTTGCATTGAAAGCGGCACTTTTCTTTTGCTAGTTAATCCAGTTTTAAAGCCAAATCAGCACGTTGAATTTTTAGGTATGGCCTAGTGATACTTTGAGGGCTGGATTGTGACCTTAATGTTTATAAAAAATAACTTGGTTATGTTTTGTTGGAATTTAGAACCTATATGCGAATAGATATTCATTATTCGTATTCCATCCCCAAGTCATAAGTTAAGAGAAACTCACTTTATTTTGGGGCAGATTCTGTATGAGTATTCACGTAGTAAGCCTGTTTTTTATACTGTGCTTAACTTCAATTTTCGTCGGCGCAAACCAACTAGATTGGTCGTTATTGCTGACCATGGATGACAAAGCTTGGCTACCGATTACTGCTAGCAGATTACCAAGGCTAATCGCACTAATTCTTACCGGATCTGGTCTCGCAATATGTGGTGTTATTCTTCAACATATTGTTAGAAATCGTTTTGTTGAGCCGGGCACCACAGGCGGTATCGATGCGGCAAAGCTCGGTATTTTGGTATCTATCGTCATGCTTCCATCCTCAGACAAGCTTGAACGTATGCTCTTCGCTGTACTATTTTGCTTCGCCGCTGGCCTTATCTACATTGCCATCGTACGAAAAATTAAATTCAGTAACTCTGCGTTAATACCTGTGATTGGGCTTATGTTTGGTAGTGTACTAAGTGCTATAGCGGAGTTTTATGCTTATCAAAACAACATCTTACAGAGTATGTCCGGTTGGTTAATGGGAGATTTCTCCAAAGTGGTCCAAGAACACTATGAAATAATTTTCTTGATTTTACCCATCACCCTACTGACTTACTTATATGCACATAAGTTTACTGTGATGGGAATGGGCGAAGATGTTGCGTCCAACTTAGGAATTAATATTGCGTTCACTGCCGCCTTGGGTCTAATGCTAGTTTCCGTGACAGTTGCTATAACAGTGGTGACCGTAGGTGCCATTCATTTTATCGGTTTAGTCATACCTAACCTAGTCGCACTAAAATATGGCGATCACCTTAAAAACACCCTACCAATCGTTGCACTAGGCGGCGCTTCGTTACTTATTTTTTGCGATGTCATAGGCAGAGTTGTTGCCTTTCCTTTTGAAGTCCCAATTGGATTAACAGCCAGTGCTATCGGGGGAGTCATGTTTCTTGTGTTTCTTTTGAAAGGAGCACGAGTATGAGATCACATTACTCAAACATGCGAGTGAGCATTATACTCGTTTGCATACTGTCTATCGCCTTTATCTTTACAAGCTCTGGGTGGGATTTTGATTACGTCATCCCTAAGAGGCTGATTAAACTTGGTGCCATAGTTATTGGGGGCAGCTGCGTGGCCATCTCTGCTGTTATTTTCCAAGCTTTAGCTGGTAATCGTATTCTTACGCCATCCATTATGGGATATGAGTCGGTTTATCTGGTTTGGCAAACCCTACTCTTATTACTAGGGGGCACTTCTGGCATTGCTACATTAGGTGTTGTCGGTAATTTCGCTGTCTCTGCAATACTCATTCTGTTGTATTCCTTAGCGATTCAATCTTGGGTACTCAATAGATTTAAACATGACATGCACCAAGTTCTGCTGATTGGCTTTGTTTTGACAATGGTGCTGACAACTCTTGCTCAATTTATCCAGCTCAGAATAAGCCCTGGAGAATTCTCTATCCTTCAAGGGCTCAGCTATACCTCGTTTGAGCGAGCGAAACCTTCTACGTTACTTTTTTCCAGTATTGCGTTAAGCGTTTTGGCACTCTTTGCTAACAGATGGTCACGCGAGCTAGATGTGATAGGTCTAGGTCGAGACCAAGCGATGTCATTAGGACTAAATGATAAGCAATATGTACCAAAGTTCTTTGCTGTAATCGCCATTTTAGTAGCAATTTCGACGAGCTTGATTGGCCCAACGGCTTTTATGGGAATTTTTATTGCCAATATTGCTTATTCCATTACTAGCGCACCGAACTACAGACACATATTGCTCGTTGCTTGTGCTATTGCAATTGTCATGTTCTTGTCTGGTCAACTTCTGGTAGAGCACTTATTTAACTTTAAAACCACCGTCTCTATTTTGGTGAATGTCCTTTGTGGGGGATATTTCCTAGCCATCACGATAAGAACAAGAAGCCACATATGAAAACTGTTACTCGCCTGTTTAAAGACAACTCACTGACAAAAAGGAAATACCCCATGTTTAAGAGCCCCCTACGTTTGAGTATCGCGCTTGCTTGCTGCGCTCTAGGAACCTTATCAGGTTGCGAGCCGGAAATAATTAAAATTGAAGATACTCAGCCATTAGAAAAGCTCATCGTGATTGAACACAATCTCGGAGCAACTACTATTTCTCATCGCCCTCAACGAGTGGCAGCATTAGATATGAACGAAGTGGACTTTTTAGATCAGCTAAATGTTCCAATCTCAGGAATGGTGAAAGACTTTGTTCCTCACTTTCTAGCGAAATACAAAGACACACCTGAGATAGCGGATCTTGGTGCGATAGTTCAGCCTAATATGGAAAAGATCTATGCCCTAAAACCAGATCTCGTATTGATGACTCCGCTACATGCGAATCAGTATGAAGAACTCTCTCAACTCGCTCCGACTTTACATTTTGACATCAACTACCGTAATAGTCGTGACCATCACGTCGATACCATTAAGAAACACCTTGTAGAGCTTGGTGAGATCTTTGAAAAGCAGGAGCTAGCCCAACAGAAAGTTGCCGAAATCGATGCAAAAGTCGCAGAAGTGCGCGCTGTTACGAAAGAGCGTTCTGAAAAAGCTTTGGTTGTCATGCATAACAATGGTGCTTTCAGCTCATTTGGCGTTGAGTCTCGTTATGGCTTCGTTTTCGATGTTCTGGGGGTAAAACCAGCGAGTGAAAAAGTGGAGACAGGTTTGCATGGTCAGCCAATTTCTAGCGAGTTCATTAGCCAAGCTGATCCAGACATTCTTTACATCATTGATCGAACAGCAGTAATGGAAGGAAAGCCTGTCATTGATGCGGAACACTTAGCAAACCCGCTACTCCGTCAAACCAAAGCATGGAAAAACGACAACGTCGTTTTTGTTGATGTCGATGCTTGGTACATCACTTCAGCAAGCATCACATCTCTGAAAATCATAATTGATGACATCCTAAAAGGTTACCAAAGCTAAATCTAATAACAATGAGTTGGATCTTAAGTAATTCAACACTCAACCGACGTCAGAACGGATGTGAGCTAGCCCAAACAAAGAAAAGGAATCTATAATGACTCATGACTATCATCAGATAGCGATGGACTCTTCACAGAAAAACAAACCAAGCCCGTGTCATATCGCCCTCTTTATTTCACTTCAATTTAGTACTTTTGTCGTACCAATTAGTATCGCTCAAGCTGAAGAAGTCGTAGATGAATCAATGACAGTTTATGGTGAAGCAAACAGAGTTTATGCCGCTGGCAAAGTTTCTCACGCGAGTAATATGGGAATGCTTGGCGACAAAAACTTCATGGAAACGCCTTTCAATACGATTGGATACACAGAAAAACACATTCAAGACCAACAAGCACGCGATATCTCAGATGTAATCTCAGCTTCTGATCCCTCTGTTTTCACCAGCGGTGAAACCGGCTTAAACAAAGAAAGTTTCAAAGTAAGAGGTTTCAACTCAGACATTAGCGACGTTATGTTTAATGGATTGTATGGTATCGCTCCTTATTACCGAACCTCTCCTGAAATGTATCAACGTATTGATGTACTTAAAGGTCCTGCTTCTTTGCTCAACGGTATGCCACCGAATGGATCTGTTGGTGGCACCATCAACTTAGTGACAAAAAGAGCACAAGAAACACCAATCACATCTTTCACCGGCAGCTACTTATCGGACACTCAATTCGGAGGACATATCGATATTGGACGTCGCTTTGGTACAAATGAAGAATTTGGTATTCGTTTCAACGGTGCATTTAAAGATGGAGACACCGCGATAAACAACCAAAGCAAAAAAACTCAACTTGCATCATTAAGCCTTGATTGGCGTAATGACATTGCTTTCCTTGAAGCAGATTTTTACTACAGTACAGAGCGAGTTGAAGGTGCAAACCGTGGGTTAAGCATCGCTTCTGGTCTCAAAATCCCATCACCTCCTCCATCTGACACATTATTGACGCCAAGTTGGGCCTACAATGATAGCGAAGATAAAGGGATGATGATTCGCGGGGAGCTAAACGTTAGTGACTCTGTAACTGTATACAGCGCATTGGGTGGTAGCCGTACAGATTTTCATTCAAATGTACCGCAACGAATCAAAATCATCGATAACGAGGGTAACCTAGAGGTATCTCTCGGATCAGTTAAGCTTGAGAACAAACGAACTTCAGGTGAGATAGGTGTTCGTAGCAACTTTGACATTGGCCCAGTAGAACACCACCTTGTACTGAATAGTACTTACTTTAGAGAAGATAAAAATGATTCTCCAACAGGTAATAATAATCCAGCCCCTTGGAACTCGAATATTTATGATCCTGTTTGGGGACCAGAAAATTCAGTTTACGACAACTACTATGGTTTACCTGTCGATTCAACTCAGGTCAGCTATGGCATTGCCGATACGTTATCTTTTGTTGATGGGAAATATCAAATCACGCTCGGCTTGCGTTACCAGAGCATTGATTATGAATCTGGAATAATAATGAACGGAATGTCGCTTCCTACCACCAAGTTTAAGGAAAGTACTTACACTCCCGCACTTGCAGCATTATACAAAGTTTCGAGCTCAGTTTCGCTTTATGGTAACTACACCGAAGGCTTAACGAATGGGAAAACAGCAGGCTCTAGCGCCGCAAACGCAGGAGAGGCTTTTGAACCCCAAAAAACCAAACAGACTGAAGCAGGCGTGAAGCTTGACCTGGACGGCTTTGCTCATACGTTCAGTTTATTTGAGATTAAAAAGCCAAATGGGTACCAAGATCCGGATACCAACATTTTTTCTTTCGGTGGTGAACAGCGCAATCGCGGTATTGAATGGGGGTTCTACGGCACACTATCAAAGGACTATACGCTCATCGGTGGTATCGCCTATACAGATGCAGAGATTACAAAAGCAACAGATGTGACAGAGGAGGGGAAACAAGCAACTAAGCTACCCGATTTACAAGCTAAACTCGCATTAGAATGGAACCTCCCTGCGATGCGTGATCTCACGCTTATCGGCCAAGCGAACTATATGTCTGAACAGTACATTGATGCACAAAACACTCAGGCATTACCTGCACAGACTATTCTTGATCTTGGCGCACGCTACAACTCAAAAATTGCTGAAACAAGCGTGGTTTGGCGCCTTAGCGTAAACAATGTCCTGGATGAAGATTACTGGACAACCACCCACTATGCGGACCTAGCTCTAGGCGCACCACGCACAGTGATGCTGTCAGCTACTGCGGATTTCTAATCCCTCCACCTCCCCTTTAGCCTGCCTTCTAAGGGGGACTTACTCCCATTTGGCTGTTCATGAAAATTCACAACAAATCAAAGGAAGTACTCATCTTCAACATTCAAGCAGACAAAGAGCTCGCAACACCTACGGCCAAAGTTAATTCAAAACATAATCCATCAACGTCCACTTCCATAGGCTTTATATGAAAAACGATAAGAGCTCAATATGCTCTACCACGTTCTCCTTATTTTCGCTTGATAGGCTAGATAAGGTGACAATATGATAAGTAAAATCAGCCAACATTACGTTACGCCTAGCTTAATGCCAGCCTTAAAGCCATCGATTAAGAAGCTTGCTTTGGGAACGTTTTGTGAAGCACTTGCCGCTGTGGCAAAAGTTGGTGCACTGCTATGCTTGATAAACCTTATCGATAAATTTGCAAACCAATGGATTTACGGTGCCATAGGACTTTGGGCGGCTAGCGCACTTGCCTCATCAGTGGGCTCGTGGTTAGTTCATGATGCCGAGTCGCAGTTTTCCACTCGATTACGTCGCCAAGTTGCTCAGCACTTGACGCGCTTGCCAAGCAAGACCATCTCTCAATATGGTGATAATCAACTGCGTCGCATAGTTTCCGAAGACATCGGCACGCTTCACCACATGGTTGCGCATTTGCCTTCAGAACTCGTGACATTCATTGTCGTACCCGCAACTTCTATTTTTATCATGTTGAATCTCACAGGTCCGGTAGCGATGCTTACTCTGCTCCCTGGTCTAATTGCATCATTGTACTACCTACTCTTTTTACCTAGGTTCGCCGCTAAACATGGCAAAGAGCGCATGACAATAATGGGTGATATCGTTACCGCAGTAAACGACTACACAAGAGGTATCCGAGTAAATCGAATTTACGGCACGCAAGCAGGAGCACTCGACAGCTATAATGATGCCACAAGACGCTTTACTCACGGCATAGTGAAATGGGTTGGTAGCGTTGCCCTTCCAGCAGCAATTGCTACCGCATTACTTCAAGCGGTTTCGACTTTCGCAATGGCCTATACCATTGGCTATGAATTAAGTCCCGTGGCAATGGCGTCGCTATTCTTTTTTGGTTTGGCCGTCGTATCACCCGCACTGAAGCTTGGCCATGGATTGGACTACGTTAACGCAGGAAAGAATGCTGCAAAGAACATCAGCGACTTTTTACAGCAACCACAAATAGAAAGTGGCAGTTTGAGCGCGGGAGAAAAACCGCTATCACTACAAGCATCAAATATCGTAGTGGCTAATGGAACTGTTAATATTATTGATAACTTCTCCCACTACTTCCCACGGGGTTCATTTACAGCCATCATGGGGCCTAGCGGAGCAGGCAAAAGTACGTTACTACGTCTATTAGCAGGTCAAGAAACACCTCTTTCAGGCTTCGTTACCTTAGGAGGCAATCAACTGTCTAAACTCTCTGAGATATCCCGATACTCCGCCATACGCTATGTACCCCAAGATATCGGTGTACTCAAAACTACCATTAGGCAGAATTTGAAACTATCAACGCCAAGTTCAAGTGACGACGAGCTGAACCAAGCTTTGCAACAAGCTCAATTAAAGATTGACCTCAATTCTGATGCAAGCGTGCTTTCAGGAGGCGAGCAACAACGTGTCGCAATAGCTAACACATTTCTAACTCAAGCCAACGTTCTATTACTGGATGAACCAACCAGTGCTCTCGATAAAAATACGGCCTTCACTGTGATCAGAAATCTCGCGAAGTTTGCGAAAACACAAGACAAGATATTGATCATAATTACTCACGACTCAGAACTCGCGAAACTTGCAGACACTACATTGATGCTCAACAGAAAGGCTCAACGACAGGATGAAGAAGTATGACGGCTCACAATACCCTCTATTCCAATTCGACAATTCCACAAAGTGCAAAGCACCGTCTATATCGAGTCGCTATAGGTTGGGGACTAGTTGCATTATTTGAGGCAACGGCTTACACATTTCTTGCAATATCTATTGTCGAACAAGCTTCACCATTGAACGTCATAATAGCTGCTGTTCTAACTGTGATAGTTACCGTTATTGTAACTCGTTCTGGATTTCTCTCTGGTGCGAAACTGGCTGGGGATCTTTATTCATCAGTAGGTCATTCGCTCAGTAAAGCAAAGTTAGCTTGGTTTAATGATCAGCATAGAACTCAGCTCACTCAACTAGCAGAACGAGGAATACCTGGCTTTATAGCCATTCCTGCTCATCAGCTACAAACATTTTTACACGCTCCAATGTTACCCATATTTTTAATTATCGGTATTGGGGTCGTTGGAGGAGGTGAAATTGCACTACTCAGTGCCGTACTGTTACTAGTTGCACTGCTCGTTCAGTACAAGGCGCAAAGATACCTAAGTCGCTCAGATAGCGACCGACATGACGCAGAGCTTCAAGCGACTAAATCAACACTTGAGCTCATAGATCACCTTGAGTTACTTCGCTCAACAGCGGGGCCTGAGCGCTCAATCGAGCGTATTGAACAGAGTTGGCACGCACAAGAAGAAGCTCATTCAACTATTAATCGTAACGCTTCTATCGCAACCTTAGTATCAGGATTGGCAACGATTTTACCCCTTGCAGGTATCGCCATCTATCTCGTCTTAGAGCCGATTACTCAACCCTTATTAGTCTTGGCTTTATTGATATTGATTACCCGTGCAGCTGCACCTTTGGGTGAACTCGCGTTGGCAGGCTTTGCGATTAACGACGTAAAATCCTCAATTAAAAATTACGCTCAGTTAACGAATGTCCCTGTTCTGCCTGAGCCTAATCCTCAATTTGCAACCTCCCCCAAAAACCATAAGTTCGAACTGAACCTTGTGGGCCATTTAGATCTCTTTGAAGATGCTAGCACGGAGATCAAACAAGGTGATACCGTCGTCATCAATGGAGTCAGTGGCAGTGGCAAAAGCACTTTACTGGGCCTGTTTCTAAGGTTTGATGATCCTGACCAAGGTCTTATTTCGCTCGGAGGGATAGATCTAAAGAATATCCCTTATGACGTGCTCACCCAGCATATAGCCTATGTTGCTCAAGAACCGGTCATTTTTACTGGCACATTGGCGGATAACATTCGGTTAGGTAATCCCAATGCAAGTGATTATGAAGTTGAGAGCTTTGCAAGACACGCACAATTGGACAAACTTATTGACTCATCTCCTAAAGGAATACATCAAACAGTAGGACAAAGAGGCTCAGGGTTGTCAGGAGGTGAAAGACAGAGAGTCGCAATTGCGCGAGCTCTCATTAAAAAGGCGCCAATCCTCATTTTCGACGAAGCGACGGCAGCATTAGACGAAGCAACCGAAAAAAGTATTGCTCAACATATTCAAACATTGAACTCGACCGTGATTATTGTGACGCATCGCGATCAGAATATATGGTCACCCACATTGGAACTCACGATTGAGGGTAGAAGAGTTATAGTTGCACAGTACAACTCTACTTCCTTGAAAAGTAGGGACAAATTGGCGGCTGAAGAAACTAATAACAATCAATACTTAAATCTAAGCGGTGTCAATTGAGTTTTTTGTCACTTTAGCACATTGTATCATCTAAAGAATCTTACAGGCATGTTGTAAAGCAATAATAATAAAGCGAATTCTCAAGGTTATAATTCTGACTCAATCTGACACAAGATAGACGTAAGTCTTTCCAATACCATCAGCTTTTCGAGTCGGTCATCATACAGCGCATTGTCAATTTTTTTAAAATAGACTCTACACTTTTACAACAATCGATTCTTGTATTGCTCCGGTGTCATGCCGGAGTATTTCTTGAACATCGCGATAAAAGGGCTAGCTTGGTTATAACCTAACGTCAGAGCGACTTCTTTTACGGTCTGCCCTTTACGCAGCAACTCCATAGAATGTAAATATCGCACACGTAAGCGCCACTCAGTAAAGCTCATGCCCAACTCACTCTGGCAATGTCTCGCTAACGTGCGTTCTGTAGTATGCACTTTTGCCGCCCACTCCGCCAAACTAATTTCATCGGTTGGCGATTCTTCTACTGCTTTTAAGATTGGCTGAAGATATTTGTTGTCGGTTGTCGGTAAAAAGTGATGTTCCACTTCTTGTTTCGCCAGTTGATCCAACAACACTCGCACCAAGCGTTTGTCTTCATCGCTCTGCGCGACGTTAATGTCACGCTGACGAAAGTCCTCAATGATGGCAGAAACGATGGGGGTGACTTTGATTAAACTGGTTTTGGTTGGAAAATGCGCCGTCAATTCAGGGGCAATGTTCAAAGAACAATATTCGATTGGCTTACGGTTGTAGCTAGTGTGACGAACTCCGGCGGGAACCCAAATAGCAAGATGTGGAGGTGCTAGAAATCTTGTGTCTTCTGCATCCATCTCCAGAATCCCACCGCTGATCAGTTGCACTTGCCCCCAAGGGTGGCTATGAATTCGTGTTTCTGTATTAGAGAGAAACGCTTCGAAATTCATAAATACATCTGATGGCGCACGATCGATTGATAAGGAGGGGTGAAGATTTCTGGCGCTCTTTTTCAAAATTGTCTTCCTATCGCTTACGATGTCTTTTAAGAGATACTTTTTATTATAAAGACCTGCCAGACTAGCGCCATCAATAATTGTGCTATAGGGTTCTCATGATTTATTTACTTCCGTTTTTCACCGTTATGATTTGGGGTGGTAACTCAATTGTGAACAAGATGGCTGCGAGCGCCATTGAACCAAGTGCGATGAGTTTCTACCGTTGGTTTGTCGCAATGGTACTCCTAACGCCATTTTGCCTGCCTGCAATCATCAAACAACGACACATTATTCGACCTTACTTAGCTAAGTTGGCGTTTCTTGCGTTACTTGGTATGGTTCTCAACCAGTCACTTGGATACTATGCCGGTTTAACAACAACGGCCTCTAATATGGCCCTGATCACCTCTTTAGTTCCTTTGATCAGTGTGTTTTTAAGTGTCCCATTGCTCGGTAAATCTATATCAATGTTAAGTATCGTCGGTGGTGTCATTTCGCTCGGCGGCTTGGCATTTATGCTTGGTCACGGTGATATCACTTACTTTTTACATCAAGACTTAACGCAAGGTGACAGCTTAATGCTCGTTGCTGCCATGGTATACGCGGCTTATTGTGTTCTGCTAAAACGCTGGAAAATGCCATTCAGTAGTTTGACTCTGGTTTACATGCAGGGCTTCTTTTCTGTTTTGATGCTCACACCACTTTGGCTCTCTAGTGAGCAACTGTTACCAAGCCAAGACGCGCTACCATTAATCGCTTATGCTGGTATTGCTGCTTCCATTTTCGCGCCGCTGATGTGGGTCAAAGCGATTGATTCAATTGGTGCTGATTCAAGTGCTATGTTCATGAACCTAATGCCTGTGGTTTCCGTCATACTTGCTTCAACACTAATTGGTGAGAAAATTTACGCTTACCACATTATTGGTGGGTTGTTAGTCATCTCTGGCGTTATCTTGTCGCAAATAAAAGTAAGACAGAGAAAACCATTATCCAATTCTGAGATTGCCTCTACCGCCAATTAACATCTACACCCCAAGCCACAGAACTACGCTGTGGCTTGTCACTTCCAGCGTTCGAATAAAAGTTAATATTTTGTTTCATTCGCTATTCCCGAAAATTCATCTTGCTGCTAAATTGGGAAAACAATAACCCATCAAGGAAAGACAGATGAGCAGTGGTCAAAGAGACATTACCCTTCGCTTTTTAGCAGAACCCAGCGATGTAAATTTTGGCGGAAAAGTGCACGGCGGCGCCGTAATGAAATGGATCGACTTGGCAGCGTACGCCTGCTCTGCAGCGTGGAGTGGTAAATATTGCATTACCGCATATGCTGGCGGCATTCGGTTTGTTGCGCCGATTCATGTCGGCAACTTAGTCGAAGTTAGCGCGAAAGTCATTTATACCGGACGAAGCTCAATGCACATTGCGATTGACGTGCAAGCTAGTGATCCAAAGCAAATGAAAAACAGACTCACCACTCACTGTATCGTTATCATGGTTGCTGTAGATGAAAACGGAAAACCAACCGATGTACCGAAATGGATTCCAGAGTCAGATGAAGACAAAGCCTTAGAGCAATCCGCTATCCGTCTTATGAACATGCGTAAAGAGATTGGGGAAGAAATGGAAGCACACGTTAAATATCTCAAGTAACTGGCATCCGTTAAGAACGCTATTAAGTACCTCAACGTTACCTAGACCCAGAGTGTGGAGCAACATCATGGTTTTGCCATTTGTTTCACGCTCGCCCTTCTCTGTCATAAATCCTTCACCTAGCTTTGCTTAAATCCATCCATTATTTTAGAGTTGGATAGAGTTTGGATCTTGAGACTAAAAGAAACGACCTTAAGTGAAGAGACGTTGACCAATTTAAAAGCGGTCGAGTACCAGTGGGTGAGAACCATGTACGTCGAGGGGTATAACGAAACAGAAATTAATCATTACATTCAAACTTGCTTTGGCGGTGACGTTACCTTTGCTAATCTATTTCGTCGCGTCGCACTGCAGCAAGAAAGTTTGTACACGCTGCTTCAATACGTTGGATGCGCACCTTCCAGCCGAGAGTTTTAATCTCTTCCTTCCCTACCTCAATTTAGCTTTTTACTAAGCTCTAGTTATTTATGTGAAGTGCTACGCAGGGCATTATTCAAGCCCTGTGTAATCCATTGCAAAGCCGCTAGTCTCTGTCTACTTATTGCAAAATTGCCTTTAACAGGCATAAAAAAACCTGAGTCTAAACTCAGGTTATGGTTACAAAAACTGTTAGTGATTGAATCGTAAGGAACTAAGCTAACAGCCAGCTATGCGTAACGCCAATAAAAGCCAAGATATTACTGATCGGCGGCCAAGCCAAAAGTGTAATATCCGTGCTAAGTATAAGGGCGACCATGTGGTCGCCCTTTTCTAGTTATTCTTATCAATCTCAGACCACAAGAGATTATCCTTTCACACCACCAGCGGTTAGACCACCAACCAACCAGCGCTGCGCAAGTAAGAATACGGCAGTGATTGGCACTGCTGAAAGTACAGCAGCTGCGGCAAAGTCACCCCACAAGTAGTTTTGTGGATATAGGTATTGCTGCATACCCACTGCAAGTGTGTACGAGTCTACATCAGAAAGCAGTAGTGACGCTACAGGAACTTCACCAATTACCATGATGAACGACAATATGAAGACTACCGCTAGGATTGGCACAGACAGTGGCAGCAATACCAAACGGAATGCTTGCCATGGTGTAGCACCATCAAGAGCCGCTGCTTCTTCTAGAGACGAGTCAATACTTTCGAAGTAGCCTTTAATGGTCCAAACGTGCAGTGCGATACCGCCTAAGTAAGCGAAGATCAGACCGCCATGCGTGTTCAGACCAAGGAAAGGAATGTACTGACCCAGTTTGTCGAACAACGCGTACAGAGCAACCAGTGCCAACACCGCAGGGAACATCTGGAAGATCATCATCGCTTTAAGAATGGTGTTCTTACCTTTGAACTTCATACGAGCAAACGCGTAAGCCGATGTGGTTGATAGCGCCACGATTAGGATTGCAGAAATACCACCCACTTTTACCGAGTTCCACAGCCATGTCATTACTGGGAATGGTGGCGGTGTAACTGTACCGTCTGGATTAGTCACCGAGAAACCTAATGCCAATTTCCAGTGATCAAGTGTTGGGTTGTCTGGGATCAGGCTACCCGTTGCAAAGTTACCTTCACGGAATGAAATCGCGATGATCATCAGCAAAGGGAAAATAATCAGTGCCAAGAATGCCCACATTGCAATATGAGTAGCCCAAACACGATACTTTAATGACTTACCTTGTACCATTGCCATTGTAATTTCTCCTTAGTCCTGAGCTACTTTAGTTACGCGTAGGTTGATAAGTGCCAATGCGCCAACCAATAGGAAGATAAGCGTTGCTACCGCACTTGCTAGGCCGAAGTCTTGACCGCCAGCACCTTCGAATGCGATTCGGTAGGTGTAACTTACTAGTAGGTCGGTGTAACCCGCAGGCTCTGATGTACCAATCATATTTGGACCACCGCCAGTCAACAACTGGATAAGTACGAAGTTGTTGAAGTTAAATGCAAAACTCGCGATCAACAATGGTGTTAATGGCTTCAACATCATTGGTAGTGTGATACGTGTAAAGTTCGTGACAAAGTTCGCACCATCAATTGCTGATGCTTCATATAAATCGTCTGGAATCGCTTTTAGTAAGCCCATACACAAAATCATCATGTAAGGGAAACCAAGCCAAGTGTTCACAATTAAGATCATGGTTTTCGCCATGAACGGATCAGAGAACCAAGCCGGGCTAATGCCGAACAAGCCTTCCAACAACATGTTGATCTCACCAAAGCTTTGGTTAAACAAACCTTTAAAGATCAAGATAGAAATAAACGCCGGAACTGCATAAGGCAGGATTAGCAACAAACGGTAAACTGAGCGACCTTTAAGTGCTTCCCACTGAACCACACTGGCAAGGACAAGACCAATAACAAGCGTAAACAATACGGTTAGCGCAGAGAAAACAATGGTCCAGATAAAGATACTGATAAACGGCTCTTTGATACCATCATCTTTCCAAACACGCTCAAAATTGTGGGTACCAATGTTCACCACGAAACCTGGTGACACTGTGCTACCAACAAATTGACCGTTTTCATCGACAGGCTGGTAGTAACCTACTTCCATATTTGGACGTAGCGTTTCTTCAGTCCGGTTGTTGTAAAGCGTTTCACCATCTTCTTGTAATGTGTACAAAGGTACAACTGCAGCAAATTTGCGCAGCCCACTCATGCGGATATCATCACCACTTGG
Source organism: Vibrio sp. 1401 (assembly GCF_033340295.1). Classification (NCBI taxonomy): domain Bacteria; kingdom Pseudomonadati; phylum Pseudomonadota; class Gammaproteobacteria; order Vibrionales; family Vibrionaceae; genus Vibrio; species Vibrio sp. 1401. Next base: position 42,917 of record NZ_JAWOWF010000028.1, on the reverse strand, counting down.
CAAATGTAAATCGACACTGCTCAACGCACTGCGGTTCTTAACAATCGCCTTGATTGATTCTTTTTCACCCGTTACTTCTTCAATTGGTGAAAGATCAAACTCCGATGCTGAAAGGTTATCAAGCTGAAAAGTCGGGCTTGCAAGTAGCTCACCATCTTTTTCAACCACAAGTTGATGGCCTTGCTCCGTTTTATACAAAGTGAACGGGTAGCTATCACCACTTTGGTAAGTTCGGTCCAAAAGTACGTTCTGAGCGCGATCAAAAGAGAGTTGGTTCTTCGCGCTATAGTTGGTAAACGCCAAACCTATGGTGTACGCCAAAGGGAAAAGAATGAAAAGGATCATCCCTGCTATACCAGGGTAGATGTAACGGTGTGCGTACGTCTTTTTACTACCAAAGATGAACAACGCTAAAGCGGTAAGAATGAGCGTAAGTAGTGCAAACGCAATCTCACCGCGAGAATACATAAGGATTGTTGCGTAGCCATTGATGATGCCGACTGTGCCTAAAAGTGACCATTTCATGAACACTTTTTTGCTGCTCGGAAGGCTGGCTTCTGGTGCTGTCATAGCATTTGTACCTTGAACTGACTGCATAGGGAACCTGCTAGCGAATATAGAATAAATATAGAAAAGTAAGGAGGAGTTGCCCCCTCCTTAAAAAGGTCTTACTTAATTATTTAGTCATTTGTTTTTCTGCATCTGCAAGAGCTGCATCGACAGTTTGACGACCGTCAACTACGTTGATGATTGCGTTCTTAGCCGCACCCCAGAATGCGTTCATTTGAGGGATATTTGGCATGATTTCGCCGTTCATCGCATTGTCCATTGTTGCTGCGATACGAGTATCTGAATCAAGCTCACGTTGGAACGAGTTAAGTGCTACCGCACCTAGAGGCTTATCGTTGTTAACCATACGTAGGCCATCGTTTGTTAGTAGGTAGTTCTCAATGAACTCAACTGCTAGGTCTTTGTTTGGAGACGCAGTGCTGATACCAGCCGTTAGAACACCAACGAATGGCTTAGAAGATTGACCTTGGAACTTAGGTAGCGTAGTCACGCCGTAGTTAACGCCAGACTTCTCAATGTTGCCCCAAGACCATGGACCGTTAATCGTCATCGCTGTTTTGCCTTGGTTGAACGCAGACTCAGACACGGAGTAATCCATATCCGCAGAGATTACGCCTTTATCAACTAAGCCTTTTACGAAGCTCATTGCGTCTTTAACACCTTCTTTCGCGATACCAGCGTCTTTAACATCGTAACCTTCAGAAGTGTATTTGAACGCGTAGCCGCCATCAGCCGCCATTAATGGCCAAGTGAAGTACGGTTCTTTTAGGTTCCACATGATTGCAGACTTGCCGTCTTTTTTAAGTTTTGCATCTAATGCTGCAACCTCTTCCCAAGACTTTGGTGGGTTTGGAACTAGGTCTTTGTTGTAGATTAGAGATAGAGACTCAACCGCAACTGGATAGCCGATCAATTTGCCGTCGTAACGTACTGCATCCCAAGCGAAATCAACGATACCTTCTTGAATATTCTTAGAAGGTTTAATTTCTGCTAGCAGGCCAGCTTCTGCGTAACCACCGAAACGGTCGTGAGCCCAGAATACGATATCAGGACCGTCGCCAGTCGCTGCAGTTTGAGGGAATTTGTCTTGAAGGCCATCTGGGTGAGCCACAGTCACTTTAATGCCGGTGTCTTCTTCAAATTTCTTACCAACTTCAGCAAGGCCGTTGTAGCCTTTATCACCGTTGATCCAGATAGTAAGTTGTCCTTCTTCGATGGCAGCATTAGCACCAAAAGAACCCAAAGCAACAAGAGTACCTAGTGCTACAGCGCTTAACTTTTTCATGTTCGTATCCTTTTTATATTTTTGATGTAGGGCTAGTCCATTGAGGTTCAGCCGTATTTCGACATATATCATCTGAAATAATCCAATATGTCTCATCCTCCTAATCCCTACGCCCTTACAATTATGACGTATTTTCGTGATCTAAATCGCCAAGGGTAAGAGACTCAAATCACAAAATGGATAGTTCCTGTGATCGGTTTCAACTTTAGGTGGTGCAATAATGTGATTTCCGACCAACTGCTTTCTTCCTCCTCCTTTTTTACTCCTCCCTTTCTACTCCCCCTACAATTATTTCTATTAGGAGGATGTCGCACTACGCACAATCTTAGAAACTGCAGTCATCCAAGAGTGGATGGTAAGAACCCTTTCCCAGCAGTGCCTACGTATTAGGAAAAAGATTTGCTGGTTTTGCATTGCCAGACGAGTGGAATGTCATTATTAGTGTTGTTTGTGGTAATTATTTCACGGGGGAGACAATACGAATAATGTGGGGGAGAGAAACTCGTACTTGGCTATGATGGGTAGCACTTCTATTTAGGACATTTTATTGAAGTGCTACCCTACTTTTCTTACCAACCGCAAGAACTTACCGATTCCTACTGTTACTGCTCGCTAGATAATTCATATAATGATGAGCGGTGAATAATAAAAAATTGATCGAGGACGAGCTACATGGCGAGTGTCACGTTAAAAAATGTTTGTAAAGCGTATGGCGACGTACTGATTTCTAAGAACGTAGACCTAACAATCAACGAAGGTGAATTTGTTGTTTTCGTAGGTCCATCAGGTTGTGGTAAATCTACCCTTTTACGTTGTATTGCCGGTCTTGAAGACATTACTTCAGGTGATTTGTATATTGGTGACCAGCGCATGAATGACGTCGAACCATCCAAACGTGGTGTTGGTATGGTATTCCAGTCTTACGCTCTTTACCCGCACCTTAACTTATATGACAACATGTCATTTGGCTTGAAACTAGCAAAAGCAGACAAAGCAGAAATCGACAAGCGTGTTGAACAAGCAGCAGAAATCCTACAACTAGGCCACTTGCTTGAGCGCCAACCAAAAGCACTTTCTGGTGGACAGCGTCAACGTGTGGCGATTGGCCGAACATTGGTATCGCAGCCAAATGTATTCCTTCTAGACGAGCCACTATCAAACTTGGATGCGGCACTGCGTGTAAACATGCGTGCACAAATCACGAAACTTCAGCGCCAACTTGGTTGTACCATGATCTACGTCACGCACGATCAGGTAGAAGCGATGACAATGGCAGATAAAATCGTTGTACTAGACGGCGGTTATGTATCGCAAGTTGGTAAGCCGCTTGAGCTTTACCATTACCCACAAAACCGCTTTGTAGCTGGCTTTATCGGTTCTCCGAAAATGAACTTCATGAGCGTATTCATTGATGAAGTAGAAGCAGAGCGCGTCAAAGTTCAACTATCTAACGGCGTATCTTTCTGGATTCCGGTGGATGGTACAACAGTTAACCGCGGCGACCGAATGTCTTTAGGCATTCGCCCTGAGCACCTATTATCCGCTTCTGAAGCTGATGCAAGTATTCACGGTGAAGTGATGATTGTTGAGAAGCTAGGTAACGAAACTCAAGTATACCTAAATCTAGAAGGCGCGGACGCCGACGTTATTTTCCGTCAGCCGGACACGCTTGCAGTCGACACTGGCGATAAAATCGAGATCGGTATTCCAGCTCATCGTTGTCACCTGTTCCACAGTGATGGTCGCGCATGCCGCCGCCTATACAAAGAAAACGGCGTAGAAGTCGAATAGTTCATTCGTCCTTACTCAAAAATCCCTCTCACTTGAGAGGGATTTTTTTATCTTAATAAATATCAGCAATTCGATACTAAATCATTAATCGTGAACGAATCAAATCACCCGTTTCTTCTACCCTCACATAAACCATTGTCTTTGTACTGATACTTCATTTTTAATACTTTTCCTCATCCCTCATAAGTAAGTACCAGCTTTTTCCTAACCCGCCAAACTTAGCCAAAGGGCTAAATATCATTCTTATTTCCACTTACCTCAACAACGCAAATTTTTACACTTATCAACGAAATTACACGTGACAAAAAACTCAGCAGCATTCCACAGAATGCTCTGTGCACTAACTACTAATAACGTTCACGACACGGCAATTGGGGAAGACACCCAAGGGCGGTAGCGTGTCAGAAGGGAAACTGAGTCATGAAACAAAAAGGACTTATCCGCTCTCATGAGATGGAGTTCGCTTTTTTATATCGCATCTCAGATCTTGCTGTCATCGTCTCTTTTATGCTGCTTTTAGTGTTCAAAGACATGAATACTGCGATGGGGAAAGATTACGTCATATTGGCTTTCGTTGGAGGCATCTCTTTTCTATTTATGGCAGAAAGCGGCAATCTGTATCGCTCTTGGCGAACCAGTTCGTTTAAAGAGCAGATGTTTATTGTCTGTGTTTCTTGGGCGGTGACTTCTGCACTTATCTTTATTGTGCTGTATTTTTCTGAAGTCCATACCTTATTTGATAACACAATTTTAGTGCTGTGGTTTGCGATTACGCCCGCTCTGCTCTTAGCATGGCGAGTAACATTCCGTACCGGATTAGCCTATTTGAGAAAGAAAGGATTCAACACTCGCACTGCGATCATCATCGGCCAAACTCCTCACGGCATTACCCTAGCTAACGAAATTCAAAACCACACAGAACACGGCGTGCTTTTTGATGGCTTTTACGACGAACGATCTTCCGACAGATTGCCAAATTCTGATTATCCTATTAAAGGAGCTGTTGACCACGCCCTTGAGCGAGCTAAAAAAGGGGAAGTAGATTACGTCTATATCGCGATGCCAATGCACGCAAAAGAGCGCATTGCGTCACTTCTTAACCAATTCTCAGATACCACCGCAAATACGTATCTGATTCCCGACTTCTTCACTTATAACCTTTTACATTCTCGTTGGGCGCAGATCGGCCAAGTTCAAACACTAAGTGTCTTTGATACACCTTTTGCTGGAATTTCTTCTTGGGTAAAACGGTTTGAAGACATCTTGTTTTCGAGCATTATTTTGGTCTTAATCGCCCCTATTCTATTCGTCATTGCGATTGTCATTAAGGCAACGTCTAAAGGCCCTGTCATCTTTAAACAACATCGGTACGGTCTTGATGGACGCAAGATTGAAGTCTGGAAGTTCCGTTCAATGACAACCATGGATCAAGGTTCCAACGTGAAACAGGCGACAAAGAACGATCCTCGTATTACGCCTTTTGGCGGATTTCTACGTCGCACCTCTTTGGACGAACTACCTCAATTTATCAATGTACTGCAAGGGACCATGTCTATTGTCGGCCCACGCCCTCATGCCGTGGCGCACAATGAAGAGTATCGCCAGATTGTTGACCGATACATGCTACGTCACAAAGTAAAACCAGGCATTACTGGCTGGGCACAGATTAATGGTTATCGCGGCGAAACCGACACCTTAGAAAAAATGGAAAAGAGAGTCGAGTTTGATTTGGATTACATCCACCATTGGTCGGTTTGGATGGACATCAAAATCATCTTTATGACTGTTTTCAAAGGCTTCACTGGTGCTAACGCTTACTAAGGTTGAGATTATGAAGAAACTGACAATGGCAATAGCATTGAGTCTGTTTTCTACTGACTTGCTCGCAGAACCGATGGCTTACCAAACCGAGTCTGGTATAGAGTTGATTCCCCTCGTAAAAACTTTCTACGAGGGAGATGACAACATCAATAAAGCGGAAAAATCCGGCAATGTGGAATCGGTCAATATTTGGGGTATAGAACCAAGCTTACTAGCACGTATAGAACGGAATCGCTATCGCGCAGATATTTTATATAAGTTAAAAGCGGGCTTTTCATCTGACGATCGCAACGACTTCGACGACCACACTTTTCAGTTTTCCAACTTTTTCGAATTTAATCATCGTCATCGTTTAGTGGTTGATTACCGTTTTCGCGCCCAGCATGAAGTTCGAGGAGAAGATATTACCGAAGGTAATGGTAGCGCAATCGACTCACCAATAGAGTTCAACCGTAACGATGTAAAAACCAATTATGTCTTTGGCTCTAACGGTGCCAAAGGCAGACTCGAATTCGGTTTAGGCTACAGTGATAAAACCTATCAAAACTATCGTGACGGCTTGCCTGGTCGCCCAAACGCTAAAACTAAATACAACGATTTTCGAGCTCCCAATGCACATTTGGAGTTCTATTTAAGAGCGACGCCAAGAACCTATTGGTTAGTCGGAACAAACCAAATCGTAACCGAGTATCAGCACCGAAATTCTGCGCAGCCATCGAAAGATAACAACACCAGTTTCTATTACACCGGTGCCGAATGGGAAGTCACAGGAAAAACCAAAGGCATCGCTCGACTCGGTTATCAAATCAAAGATTTTGACAGCGCTAAACGAGAGACATTTAAAGGCTTTAGTTGGGATATCGGCTTTGAATGGTTGCCTCAAGAACAAACTCTAGTCAGCGTGAAAACCACTCAGGCGGCGGTTAACCCCGATCAAGATGGCGATTACAACCTACAAACTCGTTACCGACTGAACCTCAAGCACGATTGGAATAGTTACCTTGCAACTCGCTTAGGTGCTGTTTATCAACAAGATGATTACACGGGAATCTCCAGAAACGACGATCGGTACACTCTATCTTTTGGTATCGATTATCAGATCAAACGTTGGATACAGCTGCAAGCCGATTGGCAATACCAAGATAAAAACTCTAGCCGATCGGGTTATAGCTTCGAACAAAACATTTGGACTTTAAGCGCACAGTTTTCTCTGTAAAAAGGATTATTAATGAAGGCATTCATCAAATTCATGAGTGTAGCGTTGTTGCTATTTAGCACTTTGGTCAACGCTGACTCAAACGAGGAAGATTACTTACTCGATACTGGCGATACCATTTCCGTGCAGGTCTATGGTGAAGAAGATCTTACGATTAAAAATATTCTAATAACGTCAGATGGCTATTTTGATTACCCCTACCTTGGCCGAATCAAAGCAATCAAAAAAACACCAAAACAACTCAAGTACGAAATAGAAACGGGCTTAAAAGGCGATTATCTCATCAATCCAAAAGTGATGGTCACCATCAATAACTTTCGTCTGTTTTACGTTAATGGCGAAGTCAGGAAACCTGGTGGATTTGAGTACCGTCCAGGGTTAACCATAGAGAAGGCCATCGCTCTAGCAGGTGGCTTGACCGACAGAGCCTCACGCAAAGGCATTAACCTCACCAAGCATAAAACAGGTCAAACGATGGAAGGGGTCAGTATGCACCGCAACGTTGAACCTGGTGACATTGTATTTATTGACCAGAGCTTCTTTTAAGTGACAGGGAATCAAATGAACGGGACTCATCCAAATAATCTCCAGATGAACAAAGTAGAACTGATTCGTTTTGGCCATCACTTCAAAGCGATTAAAAAGAATTGGCTAAGCATCGCAGCATTCACGCTTCTGTTCTCATTAACTTGTACTTGGTATATCTACTCCAAAGCATCGATATACCAAGCTACAGCTACGCTACTCATCCAAGAGGAGCAAAAAAGCGCCCTTTCAATCGAGGAAGTATATGGCGTCGACACGACAAAAAAAGAGTACTTTCAAACGCAAATCGCCATTTTAAAATCGAATCATATTGCAGATAAGGTCATTAGAGAGCTGAACCTCACCCAATTACCTGAATTCACAAGCTCAGGGGGGTTAAATAAAAAAATCGACCAAATAAAGTCGATTCCTTTTGTTCAAGACCTACTGAATGTGGCACCAAGCCCAAAAGAAACCGCCCAGTTTTCAGAGTCCTATTATCAGGCACTTCAAGCTTTCAGAAGTAAACTCGATATTGAGCCAGTACGTAACACCCAATTAGTCAGAATTCGCTTTCGTTCTACCGATCCTAAGCTTGCGACGACAATCGCCAACGCGGTCGGCCAAGCCTACATTGACGCAAATTTTGAAGCCAAATTGGTCGTTACACAAAATGCGGCTACTTGGTTGACAAATAACTCTCAAAAATTGGAGGAGCGATTACGTAACTCGGATCAAGCGCTGCAAGAATTCTTGTTAAAAGAAGGGTTGATCGATATAAACGGTATTGATGAAATTTACGCAAATGAGCTAGAAGAACTCACTCGCAAGCTGAATATCGCTGTTAATAAGCGTATTGAAGCGCAGACGTTAATCCAACTGTTACGACGTAAATCTTCGCAAAGTTTAGACAGCTTGTTGTCAATTGATGAATTCGCTAATCAAGCGCAAATCCGCGATCTAAAATTGTCGGAAGCACAGGCAGCCAAAAATCTCTCTGAACTGGCACAGCGCTACGGACCTAAACATGATCGAATGATTCAGGCGAAAGCGCAGCTTGCTGAAATTCAATCTAGAACCCAGCAACTCATCCGTGACATTTCCTTCAGTAAGCAACAAGACCTTCTTGCTGCAAAAGCGCAAGAGGACATGCTTCGCGCAGAACTCGATAACAAAAAGTCAGACTTCCAATCGTTAGGGTCACAAAAAGCGCGTTACGAACAGTTAAAACGCGAGGTTGAATCCAATAAGGCACTCTATGAAGCGTTCTTAAATCGTGAGAAAGAGACCAACGCCACCAGCGACTACAAGAATGTCACTGCTCGCTTTACTGATAAAGCCATCATTCCTCTATTCCCGGTGGCACCACAACGAATCAAACTGGTACTAATTGCCACCTTTTTTGGCTTTGCCATTGCTTGCGCTCTAGTCATCATCTTAGAAACGATGCGAGAAGTTATCCGAAGCACAGCCGATGTGCAGGAAAAACTTGGTGTTACGTGTTTAGGTGTGATTCCTATGGTCAAAAAACGCAATTTGCGTAAAAACGGCGTCAGTTATACCGCGTATTTAGATGATGAAGAAAAGCTATTTAGTGAAGCTTGCCGCTCCGTCAGAACCTCGCTTCTGCTCAGATTAACCAACACGAAGCAAAAGATATTGCCCTTTACCTCTGCTATTCCAGAAGAAGGAAAAACATCAACCAGTATCAATATGGCGGTGTCGTTTTCAAAAATGGAAAAGGTATTGATCATCGACTGCGATTTACGTCGACCTTCCATAGCAAAGCGATTCGGTATTGCTGAATCAAGCCCTGGCTTAACGCATATCCTGACGATGGATACGCCAATCAAAGATTGTGTTACACATATAAAAGAAGCCAACTTAGATGTATTATCGGCCGGCCTAATTCCGCCAAACCCACAGGAATTATTGGCTTCTGATCGCTTTAAAAAGTTGCTCGAACATTTTCAAAATAAGTATGACCGGATCATTATCGATACACCGCCCCTACTGTCAGTGAGTGACGCACTTATTCTTGGTCAGTATGCCAATGGTCTGATTACCGTCATTCGCTCAGAATCGACAAAATCATCACTGGTTAACCTTGCGTTGTCTAAACAAATACAACACTCAGTTCCATCTCTTGGCGTCTTAATCACACAAGCCAAGGCCAAGGAAGGAGAGACGCTTTATGTCCAGAAATACGCCTACTAACGTAAACCTATCTTGGTACCAAACGTTGAAAAGCCAAGAACAGCCGGTATTGATCTATCAAATGGGCAAAGTAGGTTCGAGTGCATTAGAGCATTCCATTCCTGACTCGATTCACTTGCACGACCTTATGACCGTCGATGCGCAAAAACAAATATCCCCCGTTCGAGCGCAATTGCATAAGCCTCAGATCAATGCGTTAAAGCGACGACTAAAGCGTATAACGATGAGCCATATGTTAAAGCGCAAAAAAAAAGTTCGAATTATCTCGCTGGTGCGTGAACCGATCGGACGAAATGTCTCAATGTTCTTTCAAGCACTTCCTTTTTGGATGGCGGACAAATATCTAAAGGATGACAGCGCAATACGTACCGAACGACCGCAATTACTCCAAGAAGCATTTGATAAGCACATGAATCATCAATATGCGCTGCAGTGGTTTGACAACGAGATCAAACAACTAACAGGGATTGATGTGTTTAACGAGTCTTTTAATCACGAAGTAGGCTATCAAACATACCATAACAATAACTTCTCACTGTTGGTCATTCGAAGTGACAAGCTAACGAAGGCTAACTCCGCAGTTGAAGACTTTTTAGGTTACCCCGTGGATGTTGTTTATGAAAATCAATCAGACAACAAATGGTACTCGCCACTAATGAAAGAATTCAAAACGCAATTTCAACCTACACCCGAGTACGTTGAAGAAATGCTGAATTCTAAATTGACGAAGCACTTTTTCTCAAATGCAGAAATCACCGACCTTAAACAGCAATATCTGACCAATTAATTATGAAAACCAAGATTCTACATATTATTAATGATCTTTCTCAGAACGGCGGTGCTCAGAAGTTCTTAGTCGACCTTGTTTTAGAACATAAGCCTGAATACGAAATCAAAATTTTGGTCTTGTGTGATGAAAATGATTACTTACCAATGCTATCCGCCCAAGGGATAGAGTGTTTTAACTGGCGCACATTGTCATTGAGTGAGAGATTCTCTTTGCTGCGTTGGCCGGATGTCGTTCACGGGCACCTCTACCCTTCCATTTACCTAGCGCTATTGGCGGTAGGTAAAAAACGAATCCAGACTGAGCACTGTTCTTATAACCGTCGACGTGACTATCCGCTGTTTAAGTTCATGGAATACGTCTTATATTGGGGCCACGACTTGACGGTCAGTATTAGTGAAAAAGTACAAGATGAACTGGTGAAGTTCATGCCTCGCTACCAACATAAATATCACGTGGTGCACAATGGCGTTGATTTAAAAAGGTTTTCTATGACGCCAAGATTCGCCAGCCACCTAATCGACAAACCAGTTATCAAGATTGGAATGGTGGGCCGACTTCACCAACATAAAGATCATGAAACGCTTATCCAAGCACTTATCCATTTACCAAGACGATACGAACTCCACCTTGCGGGAGATGGAGAAAAAAAATCGTCACTGCAAGCATTGGCAACAAAAATCAACGTCGCGCAACGTGTTCACTTTCATGGCGTAGTTTCTGACGTTCCAGCCTTTTTGAACGACATGGATATTTACGTGCAATCGTCGCACGTCGAAGGCTTTGGCTTGGCGGCGGTTGAGGCCATGGCAGCAGGCTTACCCGTATTATCATCGGACGTACCTGGTTTGGATGACGTCACCGGACGTGCCGAATATTTATTTCAAGTTGGTAACGCCACTGAACTGAGCCAAAAAGTTCTCCAGCTGTGTGAAAGTGTTGAGCGGTATGACGCTGCAAGTCAATACTCAGTCAATAGGGTCTCTCTCTACACCATCGATAAATTTCGTGAAGGTTACTATGGAATCTACCAGCAGCTTTGCGCCAACAAATAGTTCCGTGCCATCGAGCCATCGCGCCTCATTGCTTGCAGCATGCCTATTAGCATTGTTCTTTATTCCTATGAAGTTTCGTGCTGGAGGAATAGCGCTAGCCCCATCTGACATCGCAAGCCTTTTGTCCATTGGTTTTACTGCATTAGTGGTATTGGAAGGAAAAGCTGAAAAACTCATGCATCCCTGTATGGGGTTCCTCATATTGTTCACTGGGTATGTGTTCATAAATGGTCTGCTAAATCGCGTCCCTTTAATGCCGCTAGTTATAGAAACTGTGCAATGGTTAGCGATTTTGTGCCTACTGAGCCTAATGTACGCCTATGGCGTGTTTGATGACGAACGGATAATGGTTTATTTCACGTATTTGTTGTTTTTCATCTGTACGCTCGTTGCCTTATGGCACTTTGCTCAGGGCTATCAAAGCGGGTTTAAGTTACTCGGGGTAAGTAAATATGGGTTCGGTGTACTGTGCTCACTACTGTACCTTTATCGAGATAAAATTCGCGCTTTCCACCTTTTGATGCTCGTAGCTTTAGTATTACTGGTGTTGTCACAAGAAAGAAAAGCGCTACTTGGTTTTTGTCTGCTTTTCTTCTTTGACCAACTGCTCGTAAAAAACTTAATGAGAAAATCGCTCAGCGAAACGTACACGTGGGCGATTTTATTAGCCTTGAGCTTCATTGTGTTTACTGCCGTCACAACCACACTCTACGTTGGGTTTGAAACTCTAGCAGACACATTGGAAATAACCCAAGAAGACGTCTTATTTGCCAACCAAAGTGAAGCCCGCTGGGTATCGAATCTTCATAGAAAACTTTTACTTGCCAATGGGCTAGATATTTTACTTCAACACCCAGTGTTAGGTGTCGGCGCGAAAATGTTACCCAACTTTATGATCAGTTACTTTAACTATGATGAGCTGGCGATCTACACCCACAACTTTGTGTTAGATACCGCAATTGAATACGGATTGCTTGGTATTGGTCTGCTGTTTGGTGGTTATTTTCTTTTTATTCGCTTTTGCTTCCGTAGTCTTAATGAAAACAGAAAAAGCTTATTACTTGCGATATACGCCCTCATCATGGTGTTTTTCGTTGCGGTAAACACCACCATAATTTTAATACTCTTGTTACCCGTCATGATCAGCATGAGCAACGACTCAAGGGCCATAGCTCATACTTTTCCGGTAAACCATCACCACGAATATGAATAATCAAGGATAGGATAGATGAAGTATTCAATCTCTCGACAATTTGAAAAGAACCGAGAACTCCAAGCTGATAATTTTGTTTTAGTTTACCAAATGGGTAAAGTTGGCTCCTCATCAATTGAGCACACGCTAGGGGAGAAAAATATCCCGAGCTATCACATCCACACCTTTGATGATCACGAAGAATTTCACATGTATCACAATAAAAAAGACGTGAGTAAATTCTTCGACTTCCGAAACCGCGCACTCTATCGCTTAGTGCTCAAGCAGCGAAAACGTATCTTACAAAAACGCGAGCAGATTAAAATCGTTACGCTGGTCCGCGATCCAATCGCAACTGTCTTTTCTCGCTTCTTTCAAGATCTCCATTTGCAATTTATCGAAGGCAAAAAGAACGATGCAATTCACCGAGATATGGAAGTCACGTATCAGCACCTCGAGCATTGCTTTGATAACTATATCAATCTCAACTATTTTGCGGACTGGTTCGACAACGAGTTAAAGCGTAATTTCAATATCGATGTGATGCGCCAAGAGCTGGACAACACTCACCCTTTCTTCACATTCCAGAACGATCAGGCCAACGTCATGCTAATCAAATGCGAACAGCTCAGTTCTCTTGATAAAGAAATCGGTGAGTTTCTTGAGTTGCAAGACTTCGTGCTGAAAAACAGCAACGAAGCGAAAAACAAGTGGTACTCCAATATCCACCAACACTTTAAGAATCACTACGACTTCTCAAAACTGTTCTATATGTACGATCTTCCCTTGTATCGCCACGTTTATTCAGAGCAAGAGCGTGATGCTTTTAAACACAAATGGATGCAAACACCAGGGACAAAATCATCATGAAGAAAGTGCTCCATGTTACAGAAGCATTTGGAGGTGGCGTTCAAACCGCCCTCTATAGTTATGTTCACTCATCCAGAGACGAGCCTTATCAGCATTTCTTGCTAGCCAGAGCCCGAGAAAACGACTTGACCAATGAGAACAACCACCACATTTTCGTACAGACAAAGTGGGTAGAAGGCGGCTTGCTTCAATTTATTCGCGATGCAAACCACATGATTGCATCACTTGGCCCCGACGTCGTGCATTTGCACTCGAGTAAAGCGGGATTTCTCGGCCGATTTCTAAAGCTTGGCAAGGCACGCTTGGTTTACACACCGCACTGTTATGCCTTCGAACGTGAAGATATCTCAGAGCTTGCACGCCAGATCTATAAAGCACTAGAGAAAGTAAAACTGAGCAAAATTGATGTGGTTGCAGGCTGTAGCCAACGAGAGTGTGACCTAGCCATTAGCATTGGTGCGAAACGTGCCGAACTGCTCAACAACTACGTGTCTTATCAAAGTGAAGATCGTATAGAGCGAAACAAGCAAGAAGCGCTGAAGCTCGTTGTACTTGGTCGTGTCGCGCCCCAAAAAGATCCTCAGTTTCTTATCAGCACATTGCAGTTCCTTAATCGGTATGCGCTTAACCGCCCGATAGAGATCACATGGATAGGTGGCGGGGACCACGTACTCGAACAGAAATTACGCACTGAAAATGTGGATGTAACGGGCATGCTGCCTCGCGATGAGGTAGTTGAAAAGCTCAAGGGTTCAGACCTTTATCTACATACTGCAGCATGGGAAGGGATGCCGTTAACCATTCTAGAAGCATCCAAGTTACATCTTCCTATGGTTATTCGGACCATCGGCGCAACCAAAGATCTCAACTACCCGTTTTTAGCGCTCACACCTGAAGAAATGGCCAAGCAGATCGCGCATTGTGTCAATCATTATGAAGAGATCGATTTTCGCCAATATACAGCAGAATTAAACGATGCCTTCAGTGAAGAAAAACAGCGCCTCGCACTCAATAATATTTACGGTTAAATGCCCCTATGTTTCACACTGTTCAACAAAAATTACTGTTGATGCCCAGCGGTAAAAAAAGCTTGTTATCTACTGGATTAAAAACCGCAATCACGCGTGTGTTGAGTGCGCTATTTGCTTTTTTACTGACTCTGATTGTATCGAAGACCAGTGACGCTTCGACGGCCGGTCAATTTTTCTTTTTATTCAACCTAGTCTCGCTACTCGCTATTGTTTCTCAGCTAGGTTTTGATGTCTCGTTAGTTCGTTACAATGCGATCGCTTTTAATAACAAAGAGAAGCTTGAACAAAGCCAAAACTATAAAACCGCACTTTATCGAAGTATGGCATTTTGCTTGCTCGCCATAGGCGTTTTGTTGGCAGGGTTTAATCTGTTTCCAGAACAGCTAAACCAGACTCAATCACCAATGTATGCGATTACTTTATGCTTGCTTTGTATACCTTTCTTGGTGCTTGCGCAAACCAACAGTCGGGTGCTTCAAGCATGTAGAAAAGTCGTATCATCTCTGTTTGCGTTGCAGCTTGGGGTAAGCATGTTGATGGTCATTTTTGTCTTTGCCCTAGACTATATCGGTCAGCAAAATATCAACAATCTAATGACCGCTCTGCTTTTAGCGAGCATAGGCGTCGCGGTCATATCTAGTGCCAATTGGCTTGGCTCAGATCAATATCAAACATCGGCTTTCGTACCAAACAAAAAAATGGTCGCTTCTGCCAAGCAAGTCTGGGTTGGCAGTATCTTCACGAATGTTCTTCAATGGGGAAGCCTTGTTATTGCGGGCTTTTTTATCTCAACAGCGGAAATCGGTTTGTTAGCCGCAGCCCAACGCACATCACTACTGATTGGCTTTGTGCTGATTACCATTAACTTTGTGGTCGCCCCGATGTTTGCCTCTCTCTACAAAGAGCGTCAAATGCGCAAACTGCAGAACCTGAGCCGCTTGGCGTGCCGAGCCAATGTTGGTTTAGCGATTGTACCCGTAATTATTTGCACCCTCTTCCCCGAGTTTGTAATGCAGTTTTTTGGTGAGGAGTTTCTCGCCGCGGCACCACTATTAGTCGTCCTTTCTCTGGGGCAGTTAGTCAATGTTGCGACTGGTTCAGTAGGTTTTTTATTATTAATGAGTGGTCATGAGAGAACCATGAAATACATTACAATTTCCTCCGGTACGGTGTCCATCTGCCTACTTGTTACGCTTTGTCAAATGTTTGGTGTGATTGGTGCAGCGTGGGCAATGGCAATTGGCATGGCTATCCAGAATTTAGCTGCACTGTACTTTGTAAAACGTTACTTAGGCTTCTTTCCAATAGGTTAATTATGGCTTTAATACTGGCACGCACGAGTTTTGTTTTAGTCCTGATGCTAACCGCTTCACTCTCTTTGTGGAAAAGCTCTGACCTACACCATACTGCTTACCTGCAAATGGAAACCTACTTAGGCGGATCAAGTACGCTTCACTTTACTTTCAGTTTATTGATCGGCTTTTTATCGGTCTTCACGTTCCCTTCTCTGGTGAGCTCGAATAAAACCGACGTTTTTGGGATTCGTCTTTTGCTACTGCTGTTAGCTATCGTTTCAATGGAAGAAATAAGCCAACTTTTTATTCCAAATCGATCATTTAGTTTTGATGATCTCAGCACCAACTGGATAGGCGTTATCTCAGGTTACTTTAGTGCCAAGTTAATTCGCTTCATCCGCGCTCGATCGTTCTAGTAATACAGGAATCTCTGGGGGATTTGGGTATATAATTACGCCAAACAACCAGACTAACGAGTACATCATGCCATCTCATCCAACCAAGATTACTTTTTTTGAATTCTTAACCCCGTTGATCACGTCAGGCAAAAAGACGATAACGATTCGAGATGAATCAGAAAGCCATTACGTTCCCAATACAGAAGTCGAAGTTTTTACCTTAGAAACGGATCGTAAAGTCTGCGATATCAAGATACGTTCTGTAGAACCACTTCACTTTGAAGATATTAATGAGTTTCATGCCGAACAAGAAGCCATCGAACTACCAAAACTCAAGCAGCTAATTCGAGAAATCTACCCAAATACCGACACGCTCTTTGTTATTGAGTATGAGCTGATTAAATAACCCACAACAAATACTAGACGACTGGTCTAATTCATTCTATAGTACACTTCATGAACGCAAAGACGAATGACACACGCCAACATATTCTCGACGTCGGATACGAGTTGATCGTAAACCGAGGGTTCACAAGTGTTGGTCTTTCAGAGCTATTAAAAAAGGCCGCAGTGCCAAAAGGCTCGTTTTATCATTACTTCAAATCCAAAGAACAATTTGGTGAAGCGATGATTCAAGACTACTTTACTAAGTATTTTGAGCGTTTAAACGCACGCTTTACCAATACTGAACTGAGTGGCTACCAACGCCTAATGAGCTATTTCGAAGAAATGGTCAAAGTAGAAGACGACGTGTGTAATGCGAACAAATGTTTATTGGTTAAGTTAAGTGCAGAAGTCTCCGATCTCTCTGAGTCAATGCGCTTGGCATTACGCCAAGGAGCAGACAAAACCATTCAAGCGATAGCGGATTGCATAGACATCGGCATTCAAGATGGCTCAATCCCCAATGGTGACAGTGCGTTATTAGCAAGGCAGATATACTACCTTTGGAATGGCGCTAGCTTGCTGAACAAACTTTATCAAGATCAGGCAGCATTGACGCAAAGTCTGACCTATACTCAACACTTACTGCAGAATACGCGCACTTGCCCATAATGGGCGGCGTGGAAGCAGAATGAACACCCTACACACGTTTCACTGTCAGAAAAAGCGTCAGTGTTAACACAGTAAACCTTCCCGCTTTAAATAAGCGGGATATTTTGAAATAAATACTAGACGACCGGTCTAATCAACAAGTGAGATAGATATGACTAACGCAACAAATCGCAGAATCGTACTCGCGTCACGTCCCCATGGTGCACCGACACAAGAAAACTTTCGTTTAGAAGAGGTAACGAAACCGACTCCGAAAGAGGGTGAAATGCTATTGAGAACGGTTTATTTATCTCTAGATCCATACATGCGTGGTCGCATGAGTGATGCCGAATCATACGCTGACCCTGTTGCAATTGATGACGTAATGGTCGGTGGTACAGTTTGTCAGGTAGAAACATCAAACCACCCAGATTACGAAGCAGGTGAATGGGTTCTTGCCTACACTGTTGGCTGGCAAGACTACGCTATCTCAACTGGTGAGATGGTCATTAAACTTGGTAAAGAACCGCAAAACCCTTCTTACGCGTTAGGCGTTGCAGGTATGCCAGGATTTACCGCGTACATGGGTTTACTCGACATTGGTCAGCCAAAACCAGGGGAGACCATCGTGGTAGCAGCTGCTACGGGGCCTGTAGGCGCAACAGTTGGTCAAATTGGTAAAATCAAAGGTTGCCGAGTTGTTGGTATAGCAGGCGGAGAAGAAAAATGCCGTTACGCTAAAGAGGTGCTTGGCTTCGATGAGTGTATTGATCACAAAGCTGAAGACTTTGCAGAACAACTGAAAAATGCCTGTGACAAAGGTATCGATGTTTACTTCGAAAACGTAGGTGGCAAAGTATTCGAGGCTGTAATGCCACTTCTGAATACAAATGCGCGTATCCCACTTTGTGGTTTGATTTCTCAGTACAACGCGACAGAGCTGCCTGAAGGTACCGACCATCTTCCATTACTAATGGGTAAGCTCCTGACCAAACGAATCAAGGTGCAAGGCTTCATCATTTTTGATGATTACGGACATCGTTACGGTGAATTTGCGCAAGATATTAATCAATGGTTGGCAGAAGGAAAGATCCAATACCGCGAACATCTAGTACAAGGACTGGATAATGCGCCAGAAGCATTCATCGGTCTGTTGGAAGGTAAGAATTTCGGCAAGCTTGTAGTACAGATTAACGACCCATTATAAAAAGGGATATGTAAATGATTAAACTTCACCACCTCAATCAGTCTCGTTCAAAGCGCATCATTTGGTTACTTGAAGAGCTAGATGTAAATTACGAGATTGTACCCTATGTCCGTGATTCCGTGACCTTCATGGCACCGCCAGAACTAAAAAGTGTTCACCCATTAGGAAAGTCACCTGTTCTTGAAGATAACGGCGAGATTATCATTGAGTCAGGTGCAATGACCGAATATTTGATTGAGAAATACAGTGACGGAGCCTTTGCTCCTGAGCGTGGTACAAAAGCACACACAGAATATTTGCAATGGATGCACTTTGCAGAAAGCTCTGCAATTTTACCTATGCTGCTAAAAATCTTCGTAAGCAAAGAGCCAAATGAAACTCAGTTTTTATCAGGCTATGCCGACAAGGAAGCAATGAATGTACTAGGCTACTTCGAGCAATCCTTAGAAGGCAAAACTTACCTAGTAGAAGAGCGTCTGACTGGCGCTGACATCATGATGTCTTTCATTGTCGAATTGGTTCAAAAGTTTGGTTTAGTTAATCACTTCCCTAATATTGAACGTTATGGGAAACAGCTCGCGACACACCCAGCATTTGCAAAAGCTGAACAACTTGAAGTGAAGTACTCTTAATTACTTCCCCCCTTTCGCCCCTTTGATGACACGTAAAACTTCATTTAAGGGGCGATATTACTAGCATCGCAGACACGCTAACTGGATAGCGCTCCCCCCCAGTAAATCGCTTTCGAGAACGCCGATTGTTATGTCAATCAAGCTAATGTAGTAAATTTCTGATTCTAATATAGTTTCGACCATAGTCACCATCTATTGAATTGATAAGCAATATCAGTTTTCTCCCCCAGCTTTTCCGTAATAACCTCCTATACAGTTTCTAAGGTATTGAACCCTGGAGGGGGAAGAAAAATGACAAACAAGAAATTGACTACAGCAGCAGGTTGCCCTGTCGCACATAACCAAAACGTTATGACTGCAGGTCCTCGTGGCCCTCAACTATTACAAGACGTTTGGTTCCTTGAAAAATTGGCACACTTTGACCGCGAAGTGATCCCTGAGCGTCGTATGCACGCAAAAGGTTCTGGTGCTTACGGTACGTTCACAGTAACGCACGACATCACAAAATACACTCGCGCTAAGATCTTCTCTGACATCGGCAAAAAAACAGAACTATTCGCTCGCTTCACTACTGTAGCTGGTGAGCGCGGTGCAGCAGACGCAGAACGCGACATCCGTGGTTTCGCACTAAAATTCTACACTGAAGAAGGTAACTGGGACTTGGTTGGTAACAACACACCAGTATTCTTCCTACGTGACCCACTAAAATTCCCAGACCTAAACCACGCAGTAAAACGCGACCCTCGCACTAACATGCGTAGCTCTACCAACAACTGGGATTTCTGGACATCACTACCAGAAGCATTCCACCAAGTGACTATCGTAATGAGTGACCGTGGTATCCCAGCGTCTTACCGTCATATGCATGGTTTTGGTAGCCACACATTCAGCTTCATCAACGCAGAAAACGAGCGTTACTGGGTGAAATTCCACTTCAAAACTCAGCAAGGCATCAAAAACCTAACTGACCAAGAAGCAGAAGCGATCGTAGGTAAAGACCGCGAAAGCCATCACCGTGACCTTTACGAAGCGATTGAGCGTCAAGACTTCCCTAAATGGAAGATGTACGTACAGATCATGCCTGAGCTAGAAGCGGATGAAGTCAACTTCAACCCATTCGACCTAACACGTGTATGGTCTCAAAAAGACTACCCACTGATCCCAGTTGGTGAGTTTGAACTGAACCGTAACCCAGAAAACTTCTACGCAGAAGTTGAGCAATCAGCGTTCAACCCAGCTGCAGTAGTACCTGGTATCGGCTTCTCTCCAGATAAGATGCTACAAGGTCGTCTGTTCGCTTACGGCGATGCTCAGCGTTACCGTCTAGGTGTGAACCACCATCAAATCCCAGTGAACGCACCTCGTTGCCCTGTTCACAGCTACCACCGCGATGGCGCAATGCGCGTTGATGGCAACTTTGGTTCAACACTAGGTTACGAGCCAAACTACAAACAAGAATGGGCAGAGCAACCAGATTACTCTGAGCCACCTCTACGCATCAATGGCAACGCTGATCACTACGATCATCGTGTAGACGAAGACTACTTCAGCCAAGCGGGTGACCTATTCCGTCTGATGAGCGAAGAGCAACGTCAAACTCTGTTCGATAACACAGCTCGCGCAATGGACGGTGTGCCAGAGTTCATCCAACAGCGCCACGTTCAACACGCATACCAAGCGGACGAAGCGTACGGCAAAGGTCTTGAAATTGCACTAGGCTTAAACAAGTAAGCGAACGCTGCAATCATTACACTGTGTGATTTAAAGACGAAAAAAAGGAGGTACTCTACAGTACCTCCTGATTTCAAATCACTAATCCTTAATCACAAGTCACAAAACATGCTCAAGGTGATTCATTATGATTAACTTAGATTTCTTTAAGCTCTTTGATACCAAAGAACTGTTTATCTATTACTGATTCATCAACTACTGATTTTTAGCTACCGCTTTGATCAGTACTGATGTATCCATGCGACCTAAACCATCACGTTGAAGGTCTGCGTATTGCTCATCCACTTTCTTAGTCAGTGGAAGTTCTAGACCCACTCGCTCAGCTTCTTGCAGACAGAAACCTAAGTCTTTGCGCATCCAATCAATAGCGAAGCCAAAATCGAACTTGTCTTCAGCCATCGTATTTGCGCGGTTTTCCATCTGCCAAGAACCTGCAGCGCCATGCTTAAGTGTTTCTACAACTTGAGCAATGTCCAAGCCTGATTTTTGTGCTAGCAACAAAGCTTCACTCAGACCTTGTAAAACGCCTCCAATACAGATTTGGTTTACCATCTTACAGCGTTGACCCTGACCGTTTTCACCCAGTAGCGTCATCTGCTTCGCGTACACATCCATCGCCGGAGAAACACGGTCAAAAATGCTTTGTTCACCACCACACATGATGGTTAGAACACCATTTTCTGCGCCCGCTTGACCACCAGAAACTGGCGCATCAATAAAGTGATTACCGTACTTAACACACGCTTCAGCCAGCTCAACCGCTAGGTCTGCAGAAGTGGTCGTGTGATCGACTAGCACTGCGTCCGCTTTCAAGCCGACCAGAATGCCCTCTTCACCGTAAACAACGCTACGAACGTCATCATCATTACCCACACAGGTAAAAACGATGTCACAGCCTTCCGCCGCTTCACGTGGTGTTTCACAAGCTACGCCTTGGTATTCTTCAGCCCATTTGTAGGCTTTCGCTTTTGTGCGGTTGTATACTTTGGTTTCAAAGCCCGCTTTACTTAGGTAACCAGCCATTGGGTATCCCATCACACCCAGACCAATAAATGCTACTCGTTGTTTTTCCATTGCACGCTTCCCTTAGTTCACCTGACTGAAATGTTTCGTAACATGCTACTAAAGAATTGAAATCATTACTCGTGATTTCTCTTTCCACGGTCTCGATGATCCAGTGTTTCAGTTCGTTTATTGCGCCTTCTACACCCCTTTACTTGACGATTAGCATAACAGTCAAAGCACTTAAAAAGGTTTACTACTGCTTAGCATGGAACATCGCTTGCCCACTCTTGTCCTTATTCGACCAGAAATTGATGTTGAACTGAGCATCATCGCTCATCTCAATGCGGTGCCAGTACTGCGGTGGACTTGTAGCAAACTGGCCTGCATTAATCACCACCACTACTTCTGCTTCTGTGGCATTTTCATCAGCAAAGCCGTAGTAAGTCACTTGCCCTTCCATGACGCACAGTTGTCCAAACACTCCCTCAGCGGTATTGTGATGAGTCAGTAGCGCTGGTGGCACATTGTCTTTAGTGAAGAAAGGTGTTGAACGTTGAACAGTCCAGTCTTTAGGAATTCGTAGATGCGACATAATGATACCCTCTCTCAATTACAATTCTTTTCGTTTAAATCGGTTAAGCCTGACCGGCTTGAGACAACTCTCGAAGTAATGGAAATGCTTGCGTAACTTGTTCTCCCGTCACAACGAAGCCCATGAGTCGGCTATTTTCATCTTCTGCTTTCGCGGCAATGCCAGTTTGAGAAATCTGCACGCTCCAGTTCGTCACCGAACTAAAATCGCCTGCCAATTGAATTGGGTAGCTCGGCGTTTTGACCTTTAACATCATGGGCGGTAGTTTCAACTCTGCTTCTTGCCCCAGTAGTTGTTTGCCCAAAGCATTGGCACTTAGCACGATCGGTTGGAGGTACGGCATCATTCGACCTTGGATCTCAGCACAATCGCCTAATGCGAACACATTGGCTGCTGATGTCTGTAATCGAGCATCCACCTCGATGCCTTTGTTCACGCTCACCCCACAAGCCTTCGCTAACCAAGTGTTAGCACGTAAACCCGCAGCTGAAATCACTACATCGGCTTCGATTTCCTTACCTTTGCTCAAGCTTGCCACCAGCGAATCATCCGAGTGATTGATCGCGACAACTCCAGTCTCTAAGGCAAGTTGAATACCTTGCTGCTTAAGTTGATTCTCCAGCCGCAATGCAACAAATTCAGGAATCAAGTTAGCGAGCAAACGGGGATTTGGCTCAACCACCGTAACGGCTTTACCACTGGTTGCGAGATCCATGGCGATCTCGACGCCGATCAAACCACCACCCATTACTAGAATTCGTTCCGCGCGGCTAATTTGCTCTTCCGCTAATTGATATTCTTGTAGCGAGTTCAGCGTTATCACCTCAGGTGCTGCACCACCAGATATTGGCGGCACAAAGGCTTTCGCGCCTGTCGCAAACACCAGTTTGGAATAAGGATAGGTTTGGCCGTTGGCGACCACTTGCTGAGCTTGCACGTCGACATGCTCAACCTTGGTATGGGCAAACAGTTCGATGTTGTGTTCCTGTGCAAACGCCTCACCACTTTTAACTACCAAGTCTCGGGCAGTTTGCTTGTTACTAAATACATGACTCAAATCGGGCTTGTTGTATTCCGCGCCATCATCAGCAGTAAACACTTGCAGCGGAATATGTGCGTCCATTCGACGCACTGTTTTCACCAATTGGTAAGCCGCAAAGCCGCTACCAATAATCACAATAGGTGCTTGCATATTCCCTCCTAACCGTTGTATTCAACGAAAACGTCTTTACCTAAATGGCATTCTGGGCACAAGAAGTAATCTGGCACTTCCGACCAAGCTGTACCCGGTTCAACACCTTGGTTAGGCTCGCCTTTAGCTGGGTCGTATACCCAATTACAAACCGTACAAACCATGCATTGACAATCTGCGGGATGCGCCTCAGTACTAGGGTTGCTAGGAGCAGCATCTACTACCGCTGGTGTTGTCACTGGCGCAACGGGTTGTGATTGAACTTGTGGTACAGATGCAGTAATCGCAGGAGAAATAACAGGACTTGTCAGGTCATGCTTTGCCCACAATTTTGCGATGTTCTGACCATGTTCGCGACATTCACGCATCGCTTTACCATCTGGTCGCCATTTGGTTTTCAAGCTCACTGCGGTTTCAAAACCTGCGTCAGTCAATCGAGCATGGATACGATCCACCGCGCCACCATTCCAACCGTAACTACCGAATGCTGCGGCCTTCTTCGCTTTAAAGCGCAGACCGGTAATTTCTTCTAGCATGCCTGCGATCTTCGGCATCATGACGTTATTCATGGTTGACGAACCAACCAAGATGCCTTTTGAGCGGAATACATTGGCGAGAATTTCATTCTTATCATGCTTAGAGACATTAAAGACTTTGACCGCCACGCCAGGGTCGACATCGTGAATGCCTTGCGCGATTGCATCGGCCATCATTCGGGTGTTGTTTGACATAGAATCGTAGAAAATCGTAATGCGATCTTCTTGATAATTGTCTGCCCATGCTAAGTATTGCTCGATGATTTGAACTGGATTATCGCGCCATACAATACCGTGTGACGTAGCGATCATGTCGACAGGCAAATTAAAGCTCAGCACTTCTTTGATTTTTGCGGTTACCAAGCTGCTAAATGGCGTTAGGATGTTTGAGTAGTAACGCAAACACTGTTCCATCAACTCATTTTGATCCACTTCATCATTGAATAAGCGTTCATCGCAGTAGTGCTGACCAAATGCGTCGTTACTGAATAAAACTGCATCGCCCGTTAGGTAAGTCATCATACTGTCCGGCCAATGCAGCATCGGCGCTTCCACGAAGACCAATTGCTTACCGTTACCAATATCAATGCTATCGCCCGTTTTTACGGTTTTGAAGTTCCACTCAGGATGGTGATGATGACCCACAATCGAATCAATCGCCGCTTCTGTACAGTAAATTGGCGTGTTCGGAATCTTCTCCATCAATGCCGACAATGCGCCTGAGTGATCTTCTTCTGCATGGTTTACTACGATAAAGTCGATAGACTTAAGGTCGATTTCCATTTCTAAATTTTGGATGAATTGTTGACTGAATCGATGATCGACCGTATCAATCAATACGGTTTTCTCTTCACGAATTAGATAACTGTTGTAGCTGGTACCTTTTGTCATTTTGTATTCTGTACCGTGGAAGTCTTGAACTTCCCAATCGCGTTGACCTACCCAGTGAATGTTGTTTTTTACGTGAATTGTCATAATTACTACCTTGAATGACGGGATAAACAAAAATAATTTCTTCTTGTATTGCACCGGGCGTGCCAACTTTTAATTGCTATATATTTCAACACGTTAATTAAAATCCAACTTTAATAAGTGTCATTTAGACACAGTTGAAAATTGTCATCAAGACACTACAATAGTCATATTGACACAATCGGTATTGGCTATGACTTCTTTAATCGCGCAATGGCTACACATCACGCAAGACCTTAACTCGGCGCTCACTCAACAGGCTCGCTTCGATACGTTATTAACCACGATTCGAGATGTATTGAAGTGTGACTCTTCAGCCCTTCTTTTGTATGAAGACCAGCACTTTAAACCTTTAGCGATCAATGGATTGGCGAAAGAAGTGCTTGGACGCCGTTTCTCCATTGAGCAGCACCCAAGGTTAGAAGCCATTGCCCGAGCAGGCGACATCGTGCGCTTTCCCTCTGACAGCGACTTACCTGATCCATACGACGGCTTGATTCCAAACCACGATGACAAACTGCATGTCCATTCCTGCATTGGTTTACCTCTACTGATCGACGATCAACTGATTGGTGCCATTACGATTGACGCCTTCGATCCCAACCAATTTGATGGGCTACGCAACCAAGAGTTACGTTTTGTCAGCGCGTTGGCAGCAGGTGGCCTACACACTGCACTCCTACTAGAACAACTAGAGACGCAAGCGAGCCTGCCACGTGATTCTTACGCCGAGAAACGCACCTTAAGTAACGAAATCATTGGTAACTCTCAGGGTATGAAGAATCTTCAAGAGCAGATTGATGCCGTCGCCGATACTGAATTGTCTGTGTTGGTCATGGGAGAAACGGGCGTAGGTAAAGAGTTGGTTGCCAGCGCTATTCACCATCGTTCTAGCCGCTCTAGCAATACTTTGGTTTACCTCAACTGTGCGGCGCTGCCGGAGTCAGTCGCGGAAAGCGAGTTGTTCGGCCATATCAAAGGCGCATTCACAGGCGCAATCAGTAATCGTAAGGGTAAGTTCGAACAAGCCGACGGCGGCACACTGTTTTTGGATGAAGTCGGCGAACTGTCGTTAGAGCTGCAAGCCAAGTTACTTCGAGCTCTACAATACGGCGACATTCAACGTGTGGGTGATGACCGTCATATTCGAGTCAACACACGCATTGTCGCCGCCACTAACCGCATATTGCATGAAGAAGTGACTGCTGGTCGCTTCCGAGCCGACTTGTATCATCGTTTAAGTGTCTTCCCGCTTCATGTTCCACCTCTTCGTGAACGTGAAGACGATGTGGTATTACTCGCAGGCTTTTTTGCCGAACGCTTAAGAAGCAAATTGGGATTGAACAGCATTCGTTTGTCCCCCACTTTAGTGCAAGCACTCAAAGACTATTCATGGCCAGGCAACGTGCGAGAGCTTGAGCATGTAATTAAACGTGCCGGTGTTTTGGCAAAAGCACGTACTCACGCCATAGACATTGAGTTGGTTGAGCAAGATTTTGATATTCGAACGCCGAATCAGAACATCAAGAATGTTGAAGAAACGGAGCAAAACTCTCAGCTTGAGCTACCAGAAGGTGGATTAAAGCCTGCCACAGATGCCTTCCAAAAAGCGATGATTGTTCGAGCACTGGAAGAGAATCAAGGCAACTGGGCAGCAACGGCACGTCAGCTTGAATTAGATAACGGTAATTTACACCGCTTAGCAAAACGCCTAGGGATAAAATAGACACTAACGAATATCACCTAATATGGCATATTCATCGCCAAATAATGTGCCTGATGCCCAACCGCGCACTCAGCCCACCATAAGTAGTGGGCTGAGTGCTCAGATAGAATAGCCACCTAAGTTTGACGGTATTTTCTTCTAAATTTTATTGTCTTGAACCACCTCACAGATTTAATAACCCTTAACAATAAACACAATAATAGTTAAGGTATTTTTATGAGCTAGATCTAATAAAATTAAATATATAGTATTTATTTTAAGAATTTAAACTTTCAAAGTTCATCATAATAAATACAACCTCTATATATACACTTTACCTTCAAAAAACATCAAAATATAATCCCTTCGATAAAAAACACTTAAATGAATTTAACTGTATAAAAGTGAGGAGAATAAAATATGGGATATGGGGCGACAGTATATTCATTAGATACTGAAAAGGTTTTTAACGTACTAAAGAATGAGCGTAATCCAGAGCTAGAAAAAGCCATCATGGAAAGGTGTCAAGACTCCTTTAAGGCGATTAATGAAATGCTGGAAAGTAGTGGCGAAAGCATCCGAGCTGAAGAGCTTCTTATGCAAATGTTGTCTGAAGAGATAAAATACAGTCACTTGGGTTACGCCTATGCTTACTTGCTTGAAGCTATATGTAAGATAACTGGTTATTACTTATCCAATAACTCTTGGTATCCTTGCGATGTAAACGATTTCTGCGATATTCCATTCACTAATACCGATTATCCTATAAAATTCCCATTCCCTGACGATTTCCCTGTTGTTTTTATGATAAAAAATCAAGATATTCACCAAGATAACGTTGACTTCGGAGGCTTATCAGAGCAACAAATATCTGAAGTCAAGAGCTGGTACACTCATGCAGTCGTAAACAATCGTGACTTGGTATTATTTTATTATTAATAAATCATTCAATAGTTAAAATAACAATAGGATATTAATAAAACTCTAGCTTATATTAAGATAGAGTTTTATCTATTTAACTGAAATTTTTCTAATTTTAAAAACATTATATTTCACACCTAGTTTATAGACTCTGTGTATAGTGTGTTCAAAGGCAATGTGAACTCATAGGATCAAAATCAAGTTCTAATTTTTAGAAGAAAAACCGATCTGCTTGTGTCAAAATGCGCCATCCCAACCAAAAAGTCTTAATGTAATGAACTACCAAGCTGCTATTTTTGATATGGATGGTTTGCTCCTTGATACTGAGCGCGTCTGTATGCATATTTTCCAAGAAGCATGTGAAGCCCAGAACCTACCCTTCTATAAAGATGTTTATCTTTCAATCATTGGTCGCAATGCAGCGGGCATTGAAGTGATTTTTCGTAAAGCTTATGGGGATGATCTTGACCGCTTACACCAAGAGTGGCGCGACCGTTACGACGCTGTGGTTAAGCACCAAGCGATACCAGTAAAAGAAGGGGTGATTGAGCTGCTTGAGTGGTTGAAAAGCCAAGGGTTGCCAATTGCAGTCGCCACTTCTACAGCAAAAGAAGTGGCACAGAAGAAGTTGGAATTAGCGGGCCTAAGCAAGTATTTCGACAACTTAACGACAGGCTGTGAAGTGTCACACGGCAAACCTGAGCCAGAGATCTACCTGCTTGCAGCAAGTCGTCTAAGCGTAGATCCAACCAAATGTCTCGCCTTTGAAGATTCAAATAATGGCGTGCGTGCTGCTGTAGCAGCGAACATGATCACTTATCAAATTCCTGATTTGGTTGAGCCTTGCAACGAAATAAAACAATTAGGCCATACCGTCGCACCTTCACTGCATGATGTGTTGCACACGTTAAAGCAAACTCGCTAGGTCTACTTGTCGTCTGTTCTCTAGAAGCTCAGCAATTTAGCTGAGCTTCTTTCTTGAAACCTCTCCAATACCGTAAAACCAAACAATTCTGCCACCCGTTTAGAGAGATTATTTTCACCTTAACTCTGGCTAATCACGACTTTTGATTTAACTCACGCAATCGCATGAAATAAGGCATTTGAGTGATCAAATAGCGGAACTGACCAGTACAAGCTTGCAACAAAACGTCAATATACCGATTGAAGCACGTTTTTGGAGTGAAAATTGGCTGATAATGAGAACTATTGGATAAGATCAATCCAAGTCAGCCTAAAATACAAAATGGAGAGTGTTATATGTCTTTACGTTTATTAGCAACAACCTTCGCATTAGTAGGAATGAGCTTTGGTGCCCAAGCCAGTGCCGAGTGTGAAGTGTCATTAGATGCTAACGATATGATGCAGTTTTCTACTAAAACATTGAGCGTACCAGCCACTTGTAAAGAGGTAAAACTAACGCTGAATCACACAGGTAAGATGCCAGCGCAATCGATGGGTCACAACGTGGTCATCTCTGACACAGCCAACCTACAAGCAGTCGGTACTGATGGCATGGCAGCTGGAGCAGAAAATAACTACGTAAAACCAAATGATGATCGCGTCTACGCTCACACAAAAGTAATTGGTGGCGGTGAAAGCACCAGCATTACGTTCAGTACTGAGAAAATGAAAGCCGGCGGTGACTATTCATTCTTCTGTTCGTTCCCGGGTCACTGGGCAATCATGCAGGGTAAATTTGAGCTAAAATAAAAGATTCAGCCAAGCCAAAAGAAGACTCATTATAGGGAAGCCAAGGCTTCCCTTTTTGATAGATAAAATAGCAATTGAGAAAGGTCTAACACGTCTGGAAACGTGACCAAGAAACATAGCAAGTAAGAAACCCTTGCTCCACTGAGATTAAGTTCTTTTACGAAAACTCATGGGTAAAAATCGGATTTTTGTTTTGCCTTTCCGAAACACTACTAAATGATAAAAGTCATTCAATACCATGTAACTCTTTCCAGTTTCCTGGATGAACCACATAGCCGAACAGAGCATGCCCACCATAAACCAATTCAGTCCCTTCCGGTATCCACAGCATCTGACCTGGGTGCACAAAATGTGTTTCACCATTTGCGGTCAGCTCGAAACAGCCTTCAATCACGAAAATAACCTCATCATAAAGCACTGTCCAAGCCACTTTAGCGCCTTCCCATTTAGCAAAGCCTACGCCTATGTTTGGTGAAATTTCTGGGCTTAACGCCCTGGCAACATACGCCATTCCCGGCGTATCACCACGAACATTGAAATCTAGACTTTTACTATCAACAAGTTTGACTGGCTTCATAATTCACTCCGGCTTTGCCATTTTGCTAATTGGATACGCGTTTTTACTCCCAAACCTAAAAAAGGCTCTGGCGGATTCAAACAAGGCATTCCTGTCACTTGCTGTATGTCATCCAATGATTTAGATGTCGCACCAACGACATAGTCAGCTAACAGTGTTCCAGAAATGGTTCCCCACGCAGCACCAACACCATTGTCACAAGCGCTGGCATAAACACCTTCATCTAATTGACCGAAAAAGTTAGTAAAGTTACGAGAGATTGCATACACCCCACCCCATGTGTGAGTAAATGGTACGTCGGCCAGCTCGGGATAACGCGCCAGAAAGACTTGACGATGATCGTCTCGGATTTGCTCTCTGACTTTATCGTTCATGCTTGAGCCATATTTCGGCACGTGTTTGTAAGTATTGCGGATCAAAATACGTCGATCGGCGGTCATACGTAACGTCGTTCCCGCATGATCAGCTGGAGTTAACCCCCAATTCAGCTCACCTCCGTATCGTTGCATTTCTGCGTCGGTTAATGGACGCGTCCAGCTTGCAAACGTCATCACTGGAAGTAGTCTGTTTTTAAGATAACCAAACTCCCGAGTAAAAATGCTGGTCCCAAGCAGCAGTTCAGGGGTTTCAACAGAGCCACTATCTCCATGTAATACCCAGCAACCGTTTTCTTTACTGAGCTTGCGGATTGGCGAGTTCTCTAACACCTCGACGTTCTCTGGAAGGCTTTCCCCTAGCCCACGCACCAAAGCAGCAGGTTGCATTAAATAACCACCTGGCGTGTAAATTGCGCGGCTGTAGTAGTTGGTTCCCAAGACTTTCGCCAGCTCACTGCCATTAACATGGAAGTATGGTTCGCCAAGGTCTTTCATTAGGTGCTCAAAGTGATCGAGATACGCTTCACCGCGCGCCCCTACGGCTCCTTGATATTTGCCCTTTGCTGACCACTGACAAGAAATACTGTGCTTCGACACTAAAGTGTTTAGCTGAGCAATCGCAGAACGGTTGAGCGACAATAACTTTTGTTTGTGCTCAGAGTCGGGATGCTCAAGTGAAAACTTATGAGGCAAATCGATAACAAAGCCCGAATTTCTTCCTGAAGCCCCTTGGCCGATACGTTGCGCATCAATCAGTATAATTCGTGCATTAGGCATAAGTTCAGCTAAACGTCTTGCCATAGCTAGGCCTGCGAAACCGGCACCTAACACGGCATAGTCAGCACTTTGTTTACCTTTTAACGCCGATTTTTCTGGAATACTTGGCAACGCATGGTACCAACCACACGTCACGTCATCATTGGGTAAATGAATCATCTTTTTTCTCCGCTACGCTGCTGACAGTTTCAATGACAATTGATCTAGCCAAGGGCCGCGTAATGACTGTACTTTTCTTCCTAGCAACGCAAAACCGAGCATTGCTCCTTCTGGTGAATAAAACGCAGCGGTCAATTCATCTGCTTGGTTCTCAATGTACCATTGTCCCTGTTCTTCAGCGGCTACCGGGAAAATCGTGAGTGGAAGAATCGGCGTTTTTACAATCACTGGAGTTGGTGTTAAAGAGGTAGGCGTAATATCACCTAGCAAGCTTTTCGCTACGGAAGGAATCATTTGATTAATCGGCGCAATATACGGCTGCCAACCTTGCTCCGTTTCAACACAGTCGCCTAGCGAGTAAATACTCTCATCACTCGTCTGGCCGAATTGATTCACTTTAATGCCGCGGCCCACTTCGAGCCCCGCGCGCTCAGCCAGAGAAACATTTGGTTTGAGTCCAACCGCGCTTAGCACTAGGTCTGCTTCAATCTGCTTGCCACTGTTCAGATGTAAAACCGCACTGGATTCGGACCTTGGCTCGATTCTGGCGATACTGTCTTGTAGAGCCCATTGCACGCCTCGTTCGGCGAGTGCACTTTGTAATGATTCACCCAACTGTTGCGGGATCAAACGCTCCATTGGCCATTGACCCAACCCGATAACTGTCACTTCATAACCGCTTTCGATCAGGTCATTCGCGAACTCACAGCCAATTAAGCCATCACCTAGGATCGCGATGCGCTTTTTGTCTTGCAGCTCCGATCTGAAACGGCGGTAGTCAACTAAGTCGTTCACACTCATAACCCAAGAGCGATCGCCCTCAATTGGGATTTCAATCGGTGATGCACCTGTTGCCAGTACCAAGCGGCTGTAGGCGTATTTACCGATGGAGGTATGTAGCGTTGAATTGGCACGATCGATCTGTTCAACACGCGTATGCGGGTAAACGCGGATATTGAGACGGCTTTCCCACTTCAACGCGCTTTCACTTTGCAGCGCGTCGCCGTCTTTGTTCATGACCAACGCATTAGACAAAGCTGGTTTGCTGTACAAAGCGCCATCATCAGCGGTAAAGACGGTGATAGCAACCGTCTCGGATTGTGCTCTAAGTGCCGCCGCCAACTGGTAACCACTGTGGCCACTACCTATGATAACGATAGGGTCATTTGAGAATACAGGTTGAGTAACTTCAGATGGAAGAGGCTGAGCCGTATTTCGCTGAACAGACGCTTCTACCGACACCGAAGACACAGCTGCAACCTCTTCTAGTGGCGCATCGTCGGTGATTTCGATCATTTCAAAATCGGCCTTACCCACTAAACAGTCAGGACATAACCAGTCATCCGGTACATCTTCCCATGCTGTTCCTGGTGCAATGCCATCGGATGGCCAACCTTGTGCTTCATCATAGATTAAGCCGCAAATAATACAGAGCCACTTTCTCATCACTTATACTCCAACTACCTTGTTCAGAATTTCCGTGTTTACAAACCGCTGTCAGATTTGTTGTGATTCCATCAACCTCGCCCTAGCTTGTGGTCTGAAATCCAAGCCGGTACGAGGTGATGAAAATACAGTTACACGGTAGCTATACGTTGCTGTCTTACTGCAAACGAATGGCAATATTGCGTGTCTGGACGTAGCTATAAATCGCTTCTTGTCCTTTTTCTCGCCCAAACCCGGACAAGCCCACGCCACCAAATGGTGTTTCGATGCCACCAGCAAACCATTCATTGATGAACACTTGTCCACCACGCAGTTGCTGTGCCACACGCAATGTTTGGTTTAGGCTTTCACCAAAGACACCAGCGACCAGGCCAAAATCGGTGCCATTCGCGATTTCAACGGCCTCTTGCTCGGTTTCAAACGGTGTAATTACCAGTACAGGGCCAAACACTTCTTCTTGAGCAATACGCATATCTGGTGAGGCTTCAATCACCGTCGGTGCCACAAAGTAACCTGACAAATCAGGGGCGTACCCACCCGTTAGGATGTTCGCGCCGTCGGCTTTTGCTTGTTCTATCATTTCAAGCACGCGTGCTTGTTGATCAGCCGATACCAACGGTGTGATGTCCGGCTGGCTTTCGCCTTGACCAATAGTTAGGCTTTTTGCCATTTCCACTACCGCCGCTTTTACTTCTTCATAACGCTCTTTTTGAATTAGCAAACGAGACATTGCCGAACAAACTTGACCAGCGTTAAAGAAAATGCCGACTTGAACGCTTTGTAAAAGCGTTTCGAGACTCACATCTTTCAGTGCGATAGCGGCCGATTTACCACCCAGCTCCATCACAGATGGTGTGGCGCGTTGCGCTGAATCTTTCAGTATGCGTTGGCCGGTCGGCACAGAACCTGTAAAGACAATTTGATCAACGTCTTGATGCTGCACCAAGTGGCTGCCAACGACTGAGCCTTTGCCACATAGCAAGTTAATCGTGCCTTTTGGGAAGCCCGCTTTTTCAATCGCTTTAATCAACAACGTCATAGCGAGTGGGGAAATCTCTGGCGATTTGATCACCACTGCGTTACCAGCAGCTAATGCAGGTGCTAATGAGCGTGCACAAATAGAAACTGGGAAATTCCACGGCACAATCTGCACTGACACACCAAACGGCACATATTGGGTGAAATCGACATAATCTTTACCCAATGGAATTGACGTGCCTTCCAGCTTGTCGGCCATGCCAGCGTAGTATTCGAAGTAACGTGCCGATTCTAAAAACTCATCTTTGGCATCTTGCAAAGATTTCCCATTTTCACGGCAGGCAACTAACCCACCTTCATCAACCATTTCACGAATAGCCGCGGAGGCTTTTAACATCCACTCGGTTCTGACGGCTGGACGAACGTCCGAAAGAAGACCTTGCTTGACCACTCGACGTGCCGCTGCCATTGCGCGGTCGGCATCGGTGATAGTGGCTTCTGCAATCGTCGCATACGCTTCGGCTGTGCCAGGGTTAATGACGGTCAGCGCTTGCTCTGAATCGCACCACTCACCATCAATATAATTAAGGTAATGCATCATATTACTGCTCCAGTGCCGCTTTCACTTGCTTTGCCAACCAGGTTTGAAAGAAATGCGTCGGAACATCCATTTCTGGTGAGAACACACCACCACCAAAGCCAGGTGAGTAACGACCTTCCTGCATGCCCTCGACCGCTCCAATATCTTCGCCGAATACGACTCGCCATGACTCAACGGTAGCAGTACGGCACGCAGCGAACTCATCTTTCGTTGCTTCATCACCCACATAGAAAACACGTAGGTGCTCAACACTTTTATTCGCAGTGATTGGTTCAATCATCATTGCAAAGGCATGATCGGCTTGAATACCAAGCAACACGTTTGGAAAGAGTGCAACATATTCTGCATGACGCAGTTTATCTTCTGGCCAGCTTGGAAATTTAGGTAAGTGTGTTCCTGCAGTATCAGAGAGGTTGTATGCGAGACTACCTTGGCCAGCAAAACGCTCTGCAAACATGATGTTGTAGTGATCCTCTAGGCGAGAATAACTGTTCAAACTCGGATGCACCCAAGGTAAGTGGTAAGCTTCACAGTAGTTTTCTACGGCAAGCTTCCAGTTACTTTTCACTTCTATCTCTAAGTTGCCACCCATGTTCACGCGGCGAAGAAGCCCTAATCCTTCTTCACCTAAGAATTGCTGCCAACGTTGCTCTAGCGGCGCGATATGCTCTTCAAAGCTTTCTGCATTGCCCGATAAGTTGACGAATACCATGTCCATCCAAACGGCTGAACGAAGTGGCTTAAGGCCGTGCTTTTCACACTTAAATCGGTCATCTTTGTGTTTTGCGATACCACCGATGTGTGGTGTGCCTTTTAGATTGCCGTCAAGATCGTACGTCCATGAATGGTAAGGACAGCGAATCATGCCTTGAACTTCGCCTGCCTCATGAACCAGCTTCATACCTCGGTGGCTACACACGTTGTGGAAGACTTGGACTTCACCTTGACGATTTCTCATCATGAGTAGTGGAAGATTCATGAAATCAAGTGGCATTACATAACCATTTCTAAGCAGGTCTGATGCAAAACCAATACATACCCAAGTGTTACCAAACACCTGATCACGCTCAAAAGTAAAATACTCTTCGCTGGTGTAGGCCTGATTCGGCATTCCTGTTGCTTCACTGATTGGGTTCAGTACATTATCAACAAGTTCAACAGGAATAATGGTTTGGTTGACATTGCTCATATTCTTATCTCCGAGAGTCGAGTTGCATCCAGTGCGTACAACATCGTGTTGTGTTAGTGGAGATAATTTTGATTAACAACCCGGCAACAAACAAACGACTTTTTCGCCGGGCTTGGATGAGTTTTTGTCATTCATGCATTGATCTCGAACAAAAAAATAACCTTT
This sequence comes from Vibrio sp. 1401, assembly GCF_033340295.1. Lineage (NCBI taxonomy): Bacteria > Pseudomonadati > Pseudomonadota > Gammaproteobacteria > Vibrionales > Vibrionaceae > Vibrio > Vibrio sp. 1401. The sequence goes on along the minus strand of NZ_JAWOWF010000028.1, from coordinate 7,354 downwards.
TAATTAACAATGATCTTCTTGTCATGATTAATACTCATTAACCGATGAGTATTAATCAGTTGAAACACAAAAGCCCTCTCTCTACTCTCTTTCAAAAATTAACAATAACGCAACAAACAATAACGTTAAAACAAACGCACTGTGAGGGATGCCTATGAGAGCAACATCTGGGATATTGAAAGGACTCAATCCGACTGTGACAATCGCATCAAAGATCGTCGTTATCGGTTTTGTACTTTTCTGCGCCATTCTCGCCAATCAAGCGGGCCAATACTTCGAAACGATTTCCGGCATTTTGCTACAGAATATGAAGTGGTTTTACATCGGACTTGTTTCACTCGTTGTCGGTTTTCTTCTTTACCTTATGGTTAGTCGATATGGGCATATTCGTTTGAGTAAAGATGACGAAAAACCAGAGTTTAGTTATTTGTCTTGGGTATCCATGCTTTTTTCCGGAGGCATGGGGATAGGCTTGATTTTCTGGTCGGTCGCCGAACCGATGTGGCATTACGCTGACAACCCATTTACTCAAGGCCTGACCAATGAAGCCGCAACAACATCAATGAAACTGACATTCTTTCACTGGGGTCTACATCCTTGGTCTGTCTTTATCATTGTTGCACTCGCATTAGCTTACTTTTCCTACCGTAAAGATCTGCCTTTTACCCTACGCTCTATCTTGTACCCTTTGATTGGTGATCGTATTTATGGGCCTATCGGGCACACGGTTGATATCCTAACAGTCGCGGTGACTGCTTTCGGTATCTCTCAAACCTTGGGGATGGGAGTTATCCAAATAAACTCTGGTTTGAATCAAGCCTTTGGTCTAGAAATTAGTTTGGGGATTCAACTCTTTATTATCGTTTCCCTTTGTACTTGTGCGGTTGCGTCGGTGCTATCTGGTGTAGGAAAAGGTATTCGCCGTTTATCAGAATGGAACATGCTGCTTTCACTCGCACTCGTGCTAGTCGTACTTTACATTGGTCCAACTCGCTATATCTTAAATACGCTACTTGAAAGCACAGGGCTTTATGCACAAAACATTGTCGGTATGAGCTTATGGAGCGATGCACAGAATGACTCTGGCTGGCAAAACTGGTGGACGGCTTATTACTGGCCTTGGTGGATGACTTGGGCACCTTTCGTTGGCATGTTTGTGGCTCGTATCTCTAAAGGACGCACAATACGTGAACTTATCGGCGGTGCTCTAATCGTACCCACGCTGATCACGTTTTTATGGATTTCAGTATTTGGTGGTGCAGCGTTGAAGGTAGAGCAAGACGCTCGTGTTGCTCATCAAGAGCAAGTCACTGCGGCACAAGAAGCCAAACAAACACCACCTGCGGATTTTTCTGGCGGCCCGATTCTTGAAGCGACTAAAGCCGATACGACACGCGCTTTGTTTACGCTATTCGACAATCTAGATACAGGTATGTTTGGTAAACTACTTAGCGTGCTTGCGTGTCTATTACTCGGTACTTATTTCATTACCTCCGCAGACTCGGGTACCTTGGTTCTATGTACCCTCGATGCCGCTGGGCACAGTGAGCCTCCCACCTCTATACGCGTATTGTGGGGGATCATGATCGCAGCCATTGCGGGAGTACTTCTATACGCAGGAGGGTTAAAAGCAATGCAAACGGCCTCCATTATTGCCGGTTTCCCTATCGCCATTTTTATCGCGGTGATGAGCTTAACGCTGTTTCATAGTATTCGACGCGAACCTAAGCCATGGGCAATGCTTCCAGAGCATGTTCACCCAGAGCAAGAGAAACTTGATGGTCCTGTTGAACCGCTTGTTGAAAGCAAAACAGTGGTTTCCGAGCCTATTGCTTCAACATCCTCACTAAAAGATGATTCCACACTCAATCAGGGACCAGTACTAAGTTAGTGAGTCGTTTCATCAATCAATTAAAACAAAGCGGGAACTGGTACTCCCGCTTTTTTAACATGACCAAACTCTGTTATTTTCTCTGCTTATTGATTTAGGCTAAACCTCGATCACCCACCTCATCTGGCAACTGTTGCAAAAGCCACTCTCTAAAACGCTTGACGCTTGCTGGGATTAAACCTCTATTTTTAGGTTCAAGCATAGAGAAATTGGAAGGTGTTGAAAGCACGTGTTCGACTGGCCTAACTAAAGCACCGCTTTGTAAATAGTCGTCCACTAATGACCCCCAGGCTAACGCGATTCCCTGACCATTAATTGCCGCTTGTAACAGCATTGGATAGTTATTGATGTTCATGCGATTACGAGGCGAAATATTTGGCAATCCTACACTCGCAAACCACTGCTCCCAATTCACCCAATCTCTTTGAGACTCTTCCAGATAGAGTAACGTTTTATTGAAGATTTCTTCTGGCTTACTAGGCTGGCCGATTTTCTCTAGATAAAGCGGGCTACACACAGGGAATACTTCTTCTGAAAATAGCGTTGTCACGTCCATTTCCGCAGGTGGAGTGCGACAATAAAACAAGGCGATATCGCAATCTAATCGGCGTAAGTCCAACACATTATCTGAGGCCAATATCCTTATATCGATGTCATCATGTTCATTTTGAAATTGAGCAACCTTAGGCAACAACCACAAGGCTGCCATTGCATTTGTCGTCGCAACCGTGATCTTTTGTTCGCCCTGCCACTTCTTCACTTCACCCGTGATTTGAGCAATATCGAGCAAAGATTGGCTGACAGCTTGATAATATTGAAGACCTGTAGGCGTTAAATTAATGCTTCGATTGGCTCGCGTGAACATAGCCTTGCCTAAGTATTCTTCTAATTGTCTAATTTGGCGACTGATAGCACCTTGGGTCACGTTTAGCTCGTCAGCGGCTAATGTAAAACTCAAGTGCCGCGCCGACGCTTCAAACGCAACGAGGCTATTTAAAGGTGGGAGGGGTTTGATTTTCATGTATCTTCCAGTAAGGCAGTATTGTAATTATTTTTATTCCCGGCAATCTTATGTTGCACGTGGATAATGCCATTCTGGACAACACCTCAAAAACGACAATTTATAAATGATAAAAAATAGAGATGAATCATAAATTGTTGTGAGAGAGACTGCCGTATACAGTTTCGTGGCTACAACGAGCACAAAAAGAGGAGCAGTTACTCCTCTTTTGTCTAGCCTTTTGCTCACTTTGTACGAGTTAGCCCATTTACCCTATTGCCAGTTTAGTACTCGCGTAACGCGCTTTTTTCTTTCTTGGACTGGCTAAGAAGTACGCTAATGTAAGAGGCCCTAATCGTCCCATAAACATCATGAAGATGATCACTAACTCACCCGGTTCGGACAAACTGCCCGTTAAGCCTCGCGATAACCCAACCGTACCCAGTGCCGAGACCGCTTCGAACATAATGTCTAACATAGACGCTTTCTCTGTCAGTAACAGCGTGAATATGGCAAACCAAGTCACCCCCACCGAGATCAGAGTCAGCGCCAATGCCTTGCTGATGGTCTCTTTGGGAATCTCGCGTTGAAAGGCATAGGTTGCTTCATCGCGACGCAAATAGCTGTAAGTCGCCAAGACTAACACTATAAATGTCACAACTTTAATGCCACTTGCCGTACTCAATGATCCACCGCCGATAAACATCAACACCAGAATGATCGCCGTTGTGGCATCTTCCAACTGATCGATAGCTAAAGTGTTGAACCCTGCCGTTCTTGGCGTCACCGCTTGAAACCACGATGCCCACCATTTCCCTGCTTCGCTCAACGGGGCAAGCGTGTTGGGGTTGTCATATTCAATCAGATAAATCGCGATAAGTGCCACCACGTTAATGATCATCGTGCCTAAGATCATCATTCGACTGTAAACGGTGAGTCGATGCCAACGGCGATTGCGTTTTAAGTCAATCCAAACCGAGAAGCCTAAACCACCAATAATGAACAAACTGGTAATGGTGAAGTTAACGACCGGGTCGTCCACGTAAGGCATTAAGCTATCGGCACTCAACGCAAAACCTGCATTGTTAAACGCACTGATGGTGTAGAAGAAACCATGGAACAAACTGGTTTCCCAGCCCAGCTCTTCACTCCAATAAACGCTCAAAATAGTGAAACCAATAAGTTCAACGAGCAGAGCGAACATCAATACAGATTTAGCAGTGGCAATGAGTGTCGATGAATCAGTCTGGTTGAACGCCTCTCTCGCGACTGCTCGCTCCAAAAAGCCAATTTTTCCGCCCAGAGCCAGCAAGGTCACGATGGCAAACGTCATTAAACCTAGGCCACCACATTGAATCAGGAAAGCAATAACCACTTGCCCAAAAGGCGTAAACGCCGTGCCCGTGTCTACCACAACTAATCCCGTCACCGTAATGGCCGATGTCGCAGTAAACAGGCTTTGAATCCAAGTGATGGGCTCTGTGGTGGCAATCGGCAGTTTGAGTAAGACCGTGCCGAGCATGATCAAGCACGCAAAGCTGAGGCTAAGTATTAATGGCGGTGCGCCCAACAATTTTTTGCCCGCTTTGGGTTTTCGCTCGATTGGGATAATAGAGGGATGCCACAAAACCATGTTACACCAACCTTGGAGCGACGTATTTCAGCTCAGCGCGACTACCACAAAGCAACAGCGTGTCGAACTCATTAAGCACAAACTCATCATTGATATTGGTGTAGATGGCTTCTTCGCGCTTCACCAAGATCGGCTGAATGTTGTAACTGCCTCGGCTGATCAACTTAGAAAGCGGCGTATCGTGCAGATTGGATTTAACGTGGATTTCCACCACATACAAGCCATGCCCCATTTCCAAATAGTTGTTCACCATCGGATAGTTGAGTGCCTGTGCGACTCTTACGCCCATCTCCTCTTCCGGATGAATAATGCGTTGTACACCAAGCTTAGACACGATGGTGTGGTGTGCTTTGGTGCTCGCTTTGACCCAAATGGATTTCACACCCAGATTTTTCAGCGCCAGAGTACACAACAAACTGGCTTGCATGTCTTCGCCAATCGCCACCAACACCACATCACTGTTTGCTAACGCTAACTCTCTGAGTGCACCTTCGTCTGTTGCGTCACATATGACCGCTTGCGTTAACTCCTCGACGTATTTTTCGACGATTTTCGGGGCGCTATCCACCCCCGTTACGGTGTGTCCAAGATGAATAAGTTCTAAGCTGGCGGCAACGCCAAATCGCCCTAGACCAATTACTGTAAAGTGAGCCATATCAATACCTAACTGTGTTTTATGTATAGAAAATGCTAATGCGTTAAGGGCTAGACTGATTTTCCGTCACGGAAAATAGGCAACACGAATCCTGTTCGAGTGCCGATAACCAGCACTAAACCTTGGCATTAACGTTGATTAAATTTGGAATTTAGTGGTGCTTGGACGCCTCTAGCACTAAACGATAACCCAGCCCCGGCTCGGTTTTTAAAAGTCGCTGTTCGTCAGCACTATCGTTCAGTTTTTTGCGTAGTTGACTCACTAACACGCGTAAGTAGTGAGTATCTTCGACATGACTTTTTCCCCAAATCACCGCTAGCAAATGAGTTTGCTCAATGAGTTTTCCCGGCTTGAGAATCAACTGTTCAATGAAAGAAAATTCTTTCTTGGTGAGTGGAATTTCCCTCTGATCCAACCAAAATTGGTGGGTGCTTTTGATGATTTTGACTCGGCCAGCCACCAGCTCATCAGCGATGGATTTCTCATCCACCAAATCTCGAACCAGCACTTTGATGCGCGCGATGAGCTCTTTTACGCCAAAAGGCTTGCTCAAGTAATCATTCGCGCCCGCTTCTAAAAGGCGGATTTTTTCCTCTTCTTGATCGCGAGCCGTCAGCACTAGCACTGGCGTTTTATACGTCTGACGAAGCGTAGTGAGAAACTCCTTCCCATCGCCGTCGGGCAAGCCTAAATCTAGCAGAATGACGTGCGGCGAATGCGCTTCGAAACACGCTTTGGCTTCTGCAATGGTACTCGCGCCAATGTAATCAAACCCTTCAGCAGACAGCGAAATTCGAATAAAGGTATGAATGCGAGGCTCATCGTCCACGACTAAAACTTTGTAACTCACGCCTGCTCTGCTCCTGGATTGAGTGGAAGTCGAATGCGGATCAGCGTCCCTTCTGATACTGGCATAGATTGAATCTCTCCTTGGTGTGCGATGATGATGCCTTTGGCAACCGCGAGTCCCATTCCGGTGCCTGAATCGGCCGATTTGTTGTTCGCGTCGGAATAGAAAAGGCTGAATATTTTTTCCGCATCTTCAGCTTTGATGCCAATCCCCATGTCCCGAACATCAATCACGCACGACGAACCCTGCTTAGAAAGTGAAACCTCGACAGATTCATTCTCTGGTGAAAATCGCATGGCATTATCCAACACATTAAAAATCGCTTGCTCGATGAGCGAACGACTTACTGACAAATAATCAACGGAATCATCCATATTCATGGACACTTTCTCGGTGTAATTTGGCAAACGAGAAACCGCATCCCGAACAATATCTGCAATCAACTCATCTTTTTTGGTAATTTTTAATGTGCCGTGCTGGAGCTTAGTCGCCTGTAAGAGGTTCTCGATATATTGATGCAAGCGATGGCTTTCTGAAGTCGCACTGTCGAGCAATTCTTTACGCTCTAAGTCATTGAGCTTGGGCATGTACTCGTTGAGTGTGGTCAATGTTCCAATAATGGTTGCCAGCGGCGTGCGTAAGTCATGGGACACCGATAGCAGGATGCTGTTTTGCAGCTTGGTTTGTTTTAACTCGCCCTGCTGGCGACGATAAAGATCCGCAAAGGTGCTGGTGATAAATGCCACCACCATAAACACGACTAAATTAAAAATGTCTTCCGGACGAAACATCTGCAAAGAGTAACGAGGTGTCGTAAAAAAGAAGTTGAAGCTCAGCGCTTCGATCACCGCCGCCGCATAAGCGAATCGCGAGTTGCATTGAAACGCCACTACCACGACTGCTAACTGTAAAATCAGCAGGACGGCAGCCGTAGAGCCAAACAGTTGGTCTAACAACCATGAGACGACAACCGCGCCAACAATCACGGTAGTAGAAAAGAGAAAGGTGTTATCTCGCCATTGAACAAACATAAAATACATCAACCAAAATTCGATGTAGAAAACTTTAGCAAAAGCCCATTCGGAGTTCGCGTAAAAAAAGCGTAAAAAATTCAATAACGACAGTGAGTTATAAACATAATCATCATTAAGTTGGCCTAACTTAATAAATAATCACAAGTTAACGTTGCCCATTAACGCCTACTTACTCGGTATAAACGACAGACACAAAAAAGAGGAGCATTTGCTCTAATGCCGTTCACTTAAGGTGAGCGGCATTGTTTTTTCTAGGGTATCGGCTTGGTTTTTTCTTAACGACTCTAGGGA
>NZ_JAWOWF010000027.1:0-67119 GCF_033340295.1 Vibrio sp. 1401 | reverse complement strand
AATTCAATGCTAAGAGATGGTGTTATGTGGGATACAGATAGCCTCAAAAATTAACTATTGACGCCATAGTCTCTTGTATGTGAATTTTCAGTCGTACTTTTTACCGTTGTGCTTTAACCAGCCATGTGGATGCCTATTGTTGGGATCGCGGTGTGTCCAGTGCATTACACCACCTTTTTTATTCCATTCGTATTCACCGTAAAACTCAACTCGATCGCCGACTTTTAGGTTGGGAATTCTTGGTGCTAAATCGATGTTATGAGCAACAAGTAAAGTCTGCTTACTATCTAATTTGAGTATGAATTTTTGATGTCGACTTCCTTTGTTGTCATCTGGCAATAGACGAATTATTGTTCCTGAGCCACGAACTTGAAGGTCACTTTGATGATTTTCAAACGCCTGTCCGAGCTTGTAGTCATTCGCTAGAACACCAACTGAAACTAAGCAAAAAGCTGCTATAAATATTGCGAAGAACTTCTTCATATACTCAATTCTCTCTGATTCACATAACGCCCAATTAAGGTGTGAGGCGCGCAATACCTATGCTTCCGCATGCCACCTTAATCACTAGAACCGACGTATAGTAAAAATGCCACGCGTGCCGAATCACTCTTAAATTGTTTGTTAGTTTACCTTTCGCACAAATCGCACGATTTAATTAGATTGACCATTTCATGCGACCAACTATAATCTTACTGTAATTCCAGATTTGGAGATTGATCATGCACACATTAACAGCAAATGATGCCAAACGTAATTTTGGTGAGCTACTTCTAAGCGCTCAACGTGAGCCTGTGAAGATTAGCAAAAACAGCAAAGATGCCGTAGTTGTAATGTCTATCAAGGACTATGAAGAACTAGAAGCAATGAAAACCGATTACCTTAAACATTGCTTCGAGTCAGCAAAACAAGACTTAACACAAGGCGATGTGATTGATGGTGAAGACTTTTTAAACGCCTTATAACCCGCGATGCAAAAGAATAAATACAAACTGAGTAAATTAGCTCAGACTCATTTACGGAAAATCAAAAGCTATACAGTTAAAAATTTCTCCGAGATGCAGTGGCGAAGCTACAAAGATACGTTACTAACTGGTTTTCAAATGCTTGCTGATAATCCAGCTGTTGGTCGCAGTTGTGATGACATATACCCAAGCGGATTCTATTTCCCTGTGGGCAAGCATACGGCTTACTTTACAAAAGAAGATGGCTTCATTTTAATTGTAGCCGTACTCGGTCAATCACAGCTTCCTCAGAACCACTTATAATCAAGACTTCACCCTAGATTTGGATCTAGGGTGTTGAGCTTGACTGGTAAACTAACGCCCTGTTAAGGTGTGAGCAACGCAATACCAATGCTACCGCATACCACCTTAAACACTAAAACTAACGCATAGTAAAAATACCACGCGTTGCGAATCACTCTTAAACAGTTTGTTAGCCGCTCATTCCCAAAGGTTACTGCTTACTCAACAGGAACTTACGCAAATCTCTCTCTGCACGCATAACAAACAGAATAAACACTTTGTCACCGTCTTGTTTATAGAAAACACGACATGGATTAACGACAACTTCACGATAACTTAGATGTTCTAGCTCGGGTGGAATACGACCTGACTCTGGGAAAGTTTGTAGGCGTTCGACTTTGGAGAAGATCGTTTGCACTAACTGCTTTGCAGCTACGATATTTTCAAGTGTGATGTATTCAGCGATATCGTTGAGGTCAGATAACGCTGGTTCAGTCCAGATTATTTCAGCCATTTTGACATTTTGTCTTTCGCTTCATCATGGCTTACCACTTTACCGTCAGCTAGTGCACGCTCTCCTCGTGCAATACCCTCAAGAATAGCTAAACGATTTTGCATAAACTCGTAGTCATCAACATCAATGAGATAAGCGGATGGCTTACCATGCTCAGTAATTAACACTGGCTCTTTGGTGTCGTGGAGATCGGCGAGGATCTTAGTTGCTTGACGTTTGAGTGATGTAACTAGTTCTACTTTCATGAGAGCTGCTCCAAAGGAATACTAAAGTGATACTATTCTATCACTTTGAGTATAGCAAGCTCCATGACGGCTAACGCTATTAGGCGACACATAGTCGTCTTTCATCCTTCGATAGTGCAGTCTCTTTCATATTAACTCAACTGATAATCAATAAATTATACCACATGAAGGGAAGTTAGACTGCAAGATGTCTCCTAATGACGAGAATGAACAATTATCAACTCCATCGAATAACTTTTAGTAGGGTAAACGCACGCCCCCTAAATGTGTAGAGTATTAGCTCTGAACGATTTTGGGGCAGAAATGTGTTAATGATTTTACTAATTTAGTGAAAGGTGAATTACCTGAGGTGTGGAAAATCTTAACTCCAAAAACGTAAGATCTACCTCTACTGTTTCGCTACTTCAATTGATACACGCCTAACTACTTAAGTAAGTCTCTGATAAAATTGTCTCAACCTTTCAGTTTCATAACTTCTAAATCAGTTGTAGATAGATCAATCAACCTTTTCAAAAAACTGGTTATGACTAGTACATAAAGTGGTAAATGTCGTAGTAATTACTGGATTTCCTTCCTTTAGCACTGAATAAACGTCAATACTGTCTATCTGCGTGTATTTGAGGTAGTCATCTGTGAATTTTCTACTTCGACGTACAAAGACATGAGCTGACTATTTTAAATTGCTCAAGTGCCTATTAATTCAACATGTCAAAATCAAGATTTAAGCAAACCAGTTCGAACCTTTTGGGGAAGGTTTTCTTAATCAAAGTAAGGGTAAAAAACTGGTTGTAACTCATGGTTTGACCCTGCTACCACTGATTTATAATTTACTGGGTGTCAATAGGGAGCTTAGTGGATTTTGAGCTGTATGTAGTGAAAGTTAGACGTACGGCTCTCAGGAGGGAGATCTGATAACAGGTGTTGCTTATCCGACAAAATCAACTTGTTATAGTAGTATGATTAATTTCTCAATAAATGTAGATGAGATCAAATGAAGCTCTGTTCACATTCGATGAGTCAATCAGTATCACTAAATTAACCCATTAGAATGAATCCAGTTGCTAGCCTTGCAAGATAGGAACGTTGGCACTTACCATTTGAGTAAATTGAAAAAGGGTAAGTCTACGATAATGATACAATCGAGGTACTGTATAAGGTTGGTAGCAAGCTGTCCAAGAGGGCGCGCTTCCACTCTAGTGGCTCGGTCCGCTCTCTGTACGTTTGTTCTAGCTTTTTCTCAACATAAAAACACTGCTAGGTGGTTCTTCATAAAAATTTTATCTACGGCAGTAGGCGACGAATATTTTCAAGACAAGCGAGCACCTCTTGTTTGTCATATAAAGAATCTGCTTTTTCACTTGTACTTTGTCTGATGACTAAATTGACAGGCAGCACCTCAGAGATTGTTCCCTCTGGTTTTTCCATTTGGCTGAGCATTAATTTAACGGCTTTACGGCCCAATTGGTCGAAGTCTTGTTTGATCGTGGTTAAAGGCGGTGAAAAATATTGACTGTCCTGAATACCATCAAATCCAATGACAGAAACCGTCTTTGGCACATTGATGCCTGCTTCTGACAGAGCGCATAAAACACCGAGTGCCATTTGATCATTGGCGACTAATACCGCATCAAAGTCTATACCTTTTAGCACAAGGTCTTTAATCGCTTTGTGGCCACTAGCTGCTTGCCAATCACCTTCATAACAAGCAACTTCTTTGGCTCCATGTTTTTGGAGTTGTGTTTGCCACGCGTCGTAACGAATTTTAGAGGCGGTCGATTCAGATGGGCCAGAAATACACACGAAGGAATCGCGTTTTTGTTCAATCAAATGTAATACCGCCAAGTTCGCTCCTGTATGATGATCACACCTAACATGATTGACAGGGGTCCCTTCAGGAACATCAATGAATACTAATGTTAGTTGGCTGAACTGCTCAATCAGACACTGTGCTATGTCTTGATTTACGGGGGCATTGATAATAATAGCATCGACTTGTTGTGCAATAAGCTCTCGAATCGCATCGCGAAATTCATCAATAGAGTTGTTTGCTAACACGGTTAACGCTGTCCCGTAGCCCATCTCATGCGCTTGGTTGCGAATTCCGTTGGCAATCAGAGCCACACCGTGCAGAGAGATATCCAAGGAAACAATGCCGATGATCCGAGACTTAGCTCGGCTCAGCATTTGTGCACCTTTGTTTGGTACATAGCCAAGCTTTTTTATCGCATCGTTGACTCGTTTTCGCGTTGCTTCCGCGACGTTATCTGCGCCATTGGTTACGCGGGATACGGTTTGAGTTGAGACCCCAGCTAACCGCGCAACATCTTTAAACGTGACTGCCATTGCATTCTCCTATCCAGATTTTCGATTCATTCTACCAGGTTCATTCAAATGTTCTCGTGATTGATGTCGTAAAAACATGAGTAAATGTTTTCGGAAACACAAGATCGACCACACAAAAAACACCCTATTAAAATGATCTTAATCACACTAATTAGGCTTTTTTGTCGCAATGGAGCTGAATAAGCGCATCATTATTTATAGATTAAATGTTTGCGAAAACAGAGAAGCAGTATGCAAAAGTTTGTTCACTTAAAATCTAAGAATCACAGCATGATCATTAAAGTAGATCGTGTTCCTGAAATCCTTCATTGGGGAGCGAAAATTGCTCAGATTGACCCTGATTTAATCCTCTCGACCGAGCGTCCTATCTCTCAGGCTCGCCTTGATGTCGACGTGCCGTTATCACTATGTCCAGAGCTTGGTAGTGGTCACTTTAATGCGCCTGGTATTGAAGGACACCGAAATGGCGATGATTGGGCGCCCGTGTTCATAACCAAATCTATCGAGCAAAATGATGGTAGTGCAACATTTATACTTCAAGACGACATCGCTGGGCTTGAGTTGGTCATTGAGCTGCACCTTGACTTCAATAGCGACGTGGTGCAAAAACGCATCTCAATAAAGAACATCGCGTCAAGCGAGTATTGTTTAGATAAGCTTTCGTCCACTTTACCGTTGCCTAATCATGCCAACGAACTAATGACATTTCACGGACGTTGGTGTCATGAATTTCAAACTCAACGTTTGCGCTTTGAACATGGTGGCTTTATGCAAGAAAACCGCCGTGGCCGAACCTCTCATGAAAATTTCCCTGGTCTGTTCGCTGGCACGAATGGCTTTAGCGAGCAGTTGGGTCACGTATGGGGCTTTCACCTTGGTTGGAGTGGTAATCATCAACTGCGCGCTGATGTTCGTAGTGATGGTCGCCGCTTTGTTCAAGCCGGCGAGTTGTTACTCTCTGGCGAAAAGCGTTTAAAAAGTGGTGAGACATACCAATCCCCGTGGCTTTATGCAACATACAGCAACTCGGGTTTGAACGGTATTTCACAACGATTCCATGAGTTTGTTCGCGCCAATATTATCCAGTTTCCAAGCGGTAACCCCCGCCCGGTTCACTTAAACACATGGGAAGGTATCTATTTTGATCACAACCCTGAGTACATCATGCAGATGGCAACCGAAGCCGCTGAGATGGGGGTCGAGCGCTTCATTATTGATGATGGTTGGTTCATTGGTCGTGATGGTGAACGTGCCGCGCTTGGTGACTGGTATTTGGATGAAACGAAGTACCCAAATGGTCTTGAACCGGTGATTGAGCACGTAAACAACAAAGGTATGGAATTTGGTCTTTGGGTTGAACCCGAGATGGTCAGCCAAGACTCAAACCTATATCGCCAACACCCCGATTGGGTATTGAGTCTACAAGGCTACGACCAGCCTTCAGGTCGTTGGCAATACGTGTTGGATTTGCAAAACAAAGATTGCTTCAACTACCTGTTTGATCGTTTGAATGATTTACTGACTCGATACAACATTGGGTACCTAAAGTGGGACATGAACCGTGAGCTGGTGCAGCCAGGTCATCAAGGTAAGCCAGCTGTACATGGTCAAACGAAAGCGCTTTATCGTCTGTTAGATGAACTTTATGCGGCACACCCTGAAGTCGAGATAGAGTCTTGCTCTTCAGGTGGTGGTCGTATTGATTTTGAAATCCTTAAACGCACCCATCGCTTCTGGGCTTCTGATTGTAATGATGCGCTCGAACGCCAAGCTATTCAACGTGGTATGAGCTATTTCTTTCCGCCTGAAGTAATGGGTGCACACATTGGCCCTGCGGAATGTCATTCAACTAATCGCCGTCATGCCATCAATATGCGTGGAGTGACGGCGTTAAGTGGTCACATGGGCGTTGAACTCGATCCAGTAAAAGAAAGCGCTGAAGAAAAACAAGCCTTCGCCCATTATATTCAATTGCACAAACAGTATCGCGATTTGCTTCACTCTGGACGTGCTTTCCGTATTGACCCCGCAGATCATAGCCAGAACATCTATGGTGTTGAAAACGGGAAAGAAATGCTGATCACGGTCTGCCAACTGGCCATGCCAAATTACGCGCTACCATCTCCACTTCGGGTGAGTTGCGCAGATGAAAAAGCCAGTTACGAAATCAAGATTGTGGAAATGCCACAGACCAGCTTTCAATTGATGAAACAACGTCCGAAATGGCTAGACAAAACTCTGACGCTAAGTGGTGATAACTTAAAAGAAATTGGGGTGACGCTTCCGATCCTCGATCCCGAATCAGCGCTTATTGTTCACCTCAAAAAACGTTAAATCTCTATCTGCCTCTTCTAGCGACCAGTTTCAACTTACGTTGTTCCTGATAAAACACTCCTATACTCGCTAGAGGGGCACCCTACAACCAACAAGCAAGTTGAATTGCTTAACTTGTTAAGGAAACAAAATGTCTATTACAGTATTACTTTCGTTTTTGCTGTTTACGGGCTTTGTTGTGGTGTTCACTTACAGCAAAGTTAAAAATGATAAACACACCTCTCAAGATGGTTTCTTCCTTGGAGGACGAAGTTTGACGGGCGGACTGATTGCCAGCTCGCTAATTCTTACCAATTTGAGTGCAACCAGTTTTGTCGGTATGAGTGCTCAAGCCTACACCCACAATATGAGTGTAATGGGGTGGGAAGTTGCCTCTGGCGTTACTCTGGTTGTCATTGCGCTGCTGCTTGTACCGCGTTACCTCAAGCAAGGTATCACCACCATTCCAGATTTCTTAGAAAGCCGTTATGACATGTCGGTGAAGAAGTTCGTTACTTTGTTGTTCTTGTGTCAATACGTCATCAACATTCTTCCTACTACTCTTTACGCTGGCGCAGTGGTACTAGGCGAAATCTTCGATGTACAAGGTTTATTGGGTATTTCTGAATTTAGCTCCATCGCACTGATCTCTGCCACGATAGGTTTGTTAGGTTTCTTTTACGCTATTTATGGTGGTCTAAAAGCTGTCGTTATTGCCGATACTATCAATGGTGTAGGATTGATTCTTGGTGGCCTAATGATCCCTGTATTTGGCCTGATGGCATTAGGCGGCGGTAACTTTATAGAAGGTTTGGACGTGTTGCTCACTGCCGCACCAGAGAAGCTGCAATCCGTAGGTAAAGAAACGGATCCACTGCCATTTTCTACTCTGTTCACGGGCCTATTATTGGTGAACTTGTATTATTGGGGCACCGACCAATCCATCATTCAGCGTGCGCTTGGCGCAAAGAACCTGAAAGAAGGTCAAAAGGGTGTCATTCTCGCAGGTGCAATTAAGGTTATCTCTCCATTATTCCTCATCATTCCCGGCATCATTGCCTTCCACATGTTTGGCTCTGATGCAGGTAATCCCGACACAATGTATACGCGCTTAGTGAACGAAGTGTTACCCAAGCCTCTTGTTGGCTTCTTTGTTGCGGTTATGTTTGGTGCCATATTAAGTACGTTTAATGGTGTGCTAAACAGTTCTACGACACTATTTGCATTGAACGTTTATAAGCCATTATTTGGTAAAGATAAATCCGATGAAGAGTTAGTCGGTAAGGGGCGCCTATTTGGAGTCATCATTGCCATTATCTCTGTTTGCATCGCACCGTTTATCCTATATGCACCAGAAGGTTTATTCCAATACTTACAAATGGTTGCTGGCTTTTTCAGTGTGCCTATCTTCACCATCGTGTTTGTTGGTTACATTTCAAAACGTGTACCAGCTATTGCAGCCAAAGTTGCACTAACGATATTTGTGAGCTCCTATGCTGCGATGCAATTAATCTTTGACACCCCAATCCACTTCTTACATCAATTAGCGATTTTATTTGTAGTTTGTACTTTATTGATGTTTGCGATTGGTCATTTTATGCCACGTGATACGGATTATGTGATGCCAGTGAATGAAAGCATCGACGTGACGCCATGGTCTTTCCGCTTTGAAGCGTCCGCGGTCATTCTCTATATGGTGTTAGGAGCGTATGTGATGTTTTCGGACGTAGGTTTTGTTTCAAGCGACCCAACGGTCATGCAAGTGTATGGTTTTTGCGGTGTTATCTTAATGCTTGGTGTGACCTTTAACTATTTATTGAAACGTAGGAAAAGCAAACAGGTAACAAAGCTTAATGATATGTACATGCCGTAATCAAACCACACTAATTATTTAATCATTAAAAACGGACAGCAAGTAGATAGATCGGTATGCCCGAATATTGCGCATGACGCAGGTATACCTGATCTAGAGATTTTTACGTTGAAAGGTGGAAAAGTATTTATGTCAGTTCTTGTCACAGGCGGAATGGGGTATATCGGTAGTCACACATGTGTGCAGATGATCAAAGCTGGTATGGAACCAATCATCGTAGACAACCTATGTAATTCCAAAATAGAGGTATTAAATCGTATAGAGGCACTAACAGGGCAGCAACCAGCTTTCTATCAAGGCGACATTCGAGATGAAGCCTTTTTAGACTCAGTATTTAATCAACATGATATTCAAGCTGTGATTCATTTTGCTGGTCTAAAAGCCGTTGGCGAATCCGTTTTAAAACCATTGGAGTATTACGATAACAACGTTAATGGTTCATTAGTGTTGGTGCGCAGTATGCGCAAAGCGGGTGTAAAAAGTATTGTATTTAGCTCATCTGCAACGGTTTATGGTGATCCTAAGGTTGTGCCTATTACGGAAGAGTCACCAACAGGTGCAACCACTAACCCCTATGGTCGCAGTAAATACATGGTGGAAGAGTGTTTGAGTGACCTGTTTCAAGCTGAACAGGATTGGAGTGTGACTTTGTTACGTTACTTCAACCCCGTTGGCGCACACCCGTCGGGCACCATGGGCGAAGATCCACAGGGGATTCCAAACAACTTGATGCCGTTCATCGCTCAAGTCGCGGTTGGTCGCCGCGAAAAATTGTCGGTATTCGGTAGCGACTATTCCACACCGGATGGTACTGGTGTGCGTGACTACATCCACGTAATGGATTTGGCTGAAGGCCATATCGCTGCCCTGAAATCGGTCGGCGAAAAAGCCGGTTTGCATGTGTACAACTTAGGGACGGGCAAAGGTTCGAGCGTACTTGAAATGGTCGAAGCGTTCTCAACGGCATGTGGTCATCCAATCCCTTACGAGATTTGTCCTCGGCGCCCTGGAGATATTGCAGAATGTTGGGCCAGTACTACAAAAGCACAAAGAGAGCTCGGTTGGAAAGCGACTCGCAGCATTGCTGAAATGACGGCAGATACGTGGAATTGGCAATCGAGTAATCCTGACGGGTATTAATGTACTCGAAACTTCTTATAAAAAAATTGATGAGTTTGGTGTGTGCCAAATCGAAGACAGACTAAAAAAGATGAGCAAGTAATATGTCAAATATTGAATTCAATCCAATAGATCATCCACATCGCCGTTACAACCCATTAACTGGGCAATGGGTTTTGGTATCTCCACATCGAGCTAAACGTCCTTGGAGTGGGGCTGATGAGAAACCAGAGATTGACGAACAACCAAGTTACGATGAGAAGTGCTTCCTTTGTCCAACGAATGAGCGTATTTCTGGGGATGTAAACCCAGATTACCAAGGTACATACGTATTCCAAAATGACTTCGCAGCGTTGATGGTGGACTCGCCGGATGCACCTAAGTCAGATAATCCGCTATTCAAATCTCAGGGTGTGCGTGGTTTGAGCCGCGTCATCTGTTTCTCGCCTGATCACAGCAAAACCTTACCGGAATTGCCAGTTGATAAAATTCGCGGCGTGATTGATACATGGAATGATCAAATCGAAGAGTTAGGCAAAGACTACATTTGGGTTCAAGCATTCGAAAATAAAGGCGAAACCATGGGTTGTTCTCAGCCTCACCCGCACGGCCAAATCTGGGCGAACAGCTTCTTGCCAAACGAAATTGAGCGCAAAGAGCGCAACTTAAAAGCGTATTACCAAGAACATGGCAGCAACTTGCTGGTGGACTACGTGCAAGCTGAACTCAAAGACGGTTCACGTACAGTGGTTGAAACTGAATATTGGATTGCTGTTGTACCGTACTGGGCTGCATGGCCGTTCGAAACCATGCTTCTTCCAAAAGTACACATACGCCGCATGAGTGAGCTAACTGATGAGCAACGTGATGACCTTGCCGTTGCTATCAAAAAGCTGACGAGTCGTTACGACAATTTATTCCAATGTTCTTTCCCTTACTCGATGGGTTGGCACTATGCGCCATTCTTTGAAGAAGGCACCGATATCGACCATTGGCAATTACATGCGCTGTTCTACCCACCACTACTTCGTAGTGCCACGGTTCGCAAGTTCATGGTGGGATATGAAATGCTCGCAGAAAGTCAACGAGACCTAACCGCGGAACAGGCTGCACAACGTTTACGCGACTTAAGTGATGTGCATTATAAAGAGTCATAAACTCTCGAGAACTATTGATAACGAACAAAATGGGGAGTGCCACCTTGCGATGAAACATGAGGCTCAAAGTACTTCCCCAACACCAAATTTATATCTTAAGAGAAAGCCACCTATGTCTGATTTAATCCAAAATGTTGAAAACTCTTTTGAAGAATTGCTGGGCTATGCACCGAGCCATATTATTCAAGCTCCTGGCCGTGTAAACCTCATTGGTGAGCATACTGACTACAACGATGGTTTTGTGCTGCCATGTGCAATCAATTACCAAACGATAGTCGCTGCGGCGAAACGTGAAGACACCCTAGTACGCGTGGTATCCGTGGATTATGGCAATGCAATTGATGAGTTCGATATCAGTCAAGAGATTGTCTTCCAATCTAACCAAATGTGGGCGAACTATATTCGCGGGGTGGTGAAAAGTCTTCTTTCTCGCGGTTACCAATTTACTGGAGCGGATATTGCGGTTAGTGGTAACGTTCCGCAAGGAGCAGGTTTAAGCTCATCGGCTGCATTGGAAGTGGTGATAGGGCAAACATTTAAAGTACTGTTTAATCTAGAAATCAGCCAAACAGAAATAGCCCTAAATGGTCAGCAAGCAGAGAACGAATTCGTTGGCTGTAACTGCGGTATCATGGACCAAATGATTTCGGCAGAAGGTCGTGAAAACCACGCAATGTTATTGGATTGCCGTAGTTTAGAAACTGAAGCGGTACCGATGCCAGAGGGCATAGCGGTTGTAATAATCAACTCGAACAAAAAACGTGGCTTGGTAGACAGCGAATACAACACGCGTCGTAAGCAATGTGAAGAAGCGGCACGCACGTTTGGTGTGGCAGCGTTACGTGATGTTACTATTGAGCAGTTTGATGAAAAAGTGTCTGAGCTGGATTACATGGTCGCGAAGCGAGCTCGCCACGTGATCACAGAAAATGACCGCACCATTAAAGCAGCGCAAGCACTTCGTGCGCATGACATAAAGCGTATGGGCGAACTTATGGCGGAGTCACATGCGTCAATGCGTGATGACTTTGAAATCACAGTTAAAGAAATCGATACTTTAGTTGAAATTGTGAAAGATACGATTGGTGACCAAGGTGGTGTGCGAATGACTGGCGGTGGTTTTGGTGGCTGTGTTGTTGCTCTGGTTCCTATGCATTTAGTTGAGCGTCTAAAACTCGCCGTTAAAAATAAATACGAGTCCGCAACTGGCCTTAAGGAAGATATATACGTCTGTAGAGCAACCGATGGAGCTGGAATCCTTAAAGGAAAATAAGCTACGGAGCTGCTCATCTTACTTGTGCTTGCTATGCCAGCATATGGAATATGCTGGCATAGCAGAGAAGGAGACGAGTCAAGTAACGGAAACTTGGCGTAGTTGACTTTTGAATTAGTCGGAGACTGTCCTGATTTCTGTGTAATTGTCTAAGCTTAAGCCTTAAAAAGGCTTAGGATAAACAACATGGATAAGAAAGCACTTGAAGCTTTTTCTCGTAAAGCTGCCAAATCAATCAAGATCAGAGTCCGATCTTGATGATAACTTTGGCTACGAAAAGCACGCTACTAAACTCAGCCCAAACTCCCGTAATGGCTACTCATCTAAGTCGATTCTCACTGATGATGGCGAGGTTCCTATTGATGTGCTGTGCGACCGAGATGCGAACTTTGAACCCAAGTTGGTTCGTAAGTACCAGACTCGATTCCAGCCTAAGACCAAGACCGAATATGAAGCCTTGTTAGCGCTAGAAATGTTCTCTGATAAATAGGACGTCAAATACCCTCAAATCAACCGTTCCTGGACAGCCGACAGGGATAACCTCAATACCTTGTTTAATTACCCTGAGGACATCAAGAGAGCGATCAACACGACCAACGCTATCGAGTCATTGAACTGTGTGATTAGAAAAGCCATAAAAAAACGTAAGCTGTTCCCAACGGATGAATCGGCAAGGAAAGTGATCTTCTTAGCGATCCAGGATGCTTCCAAGAAGTGGACGATGCCCATCAGAAACTGGTTACAAGCCCTGAATCGCTTTATGATTATGTTCGAAGATAGACTGACAGATTATATTTAACCGTAACCTGGTAACCATACGCAAGATAAAGGAGTTATTGCAGATGGAAAGGTGTTTTAGCTTCACATAAAAAGTCCAATTCATCTACGCTTGGAGCAAGTTAATGATGTTCAGATAGTTTCTGTTTGAATTGCGTGCCCACAACACTCTTCATCTTTGATGAACTTAACTGCTTTTCTGCTTATAGTTTAGATAGCAGAAACGGAGATATGACTCGATCGGACCGATAGTTTAAAGATCTGCAAATTCAGAAATGTGCAGGGCTAGCATATTTAACGCCTCTCTCCGCTCTTCGAAATAATCATGTCGGTCATAAATCCCTTCAACACCTTTTAACTTGTGATTCAAGCACCTTTCGGCCACATGGCCGGGAGTGCCTTGTTGTGCTAATAAAGTGCGGCACGTACGGCGTAGATCATGAACGGTAAAGTGAGGCATATCCCCCATAAGATTCGGCGGCTGTTTCTTTTTACCTGGTTCATGCCCGAATAGTTTGGTAATCGCACGATTAAGCGTATCTGGCCCCATATGTGGATTTTTACTGGATCGGCGACTAGGGAATACATACTCAGAGCCTAAGCTTCTCACTTTCAGTTCTTCAAGCCACTCTAATACTGTTGTCGCTAAAGGGATAGTAAGAGCGACATTGGTTTTGCTGCGTTCTTTTGGGAGTTCCCACACTGCTTTTTCTAAATCAAACTCTTCCCATCTGGCTTCGCACAGCTCGGATTTACGCACACCTAAGCACACTAGTAAGGCGCATGCTAAATAGTTGTCACGGGTAAAGCTCATCGGGTTTTGTTTAGCGGTATTAAAAAACTGCTTGAGTTCTTCGGTAGTTAAGGCTCTATCTCTGCTCTTTTCCACACCGCCAGCATCCCGAACCGTAAATGCAGAAGCAGGGTTACCCTGCATGACGTCGAGCTTCATTCCATGGTTGAACAGTTGTTTACAATAGTTAAGGGCGTCATTCGCGATTGCGGGTTTCCCAGCAGCAGTAATGGCATTAATAGTGGTGCGAATATCACGAGCGTTGACTTGCTCGAGAGGGATATCGCCGATATGAGGGGCAATATCTTTTAAGAAGACACGTTTCGGAATGTTAGGGTGCTTTAAACGTTTTTCTAGGGATGGGTACCAGTCTGAAAATAAGTCGTTAACGGTTTTTATTTTTTCTTGCTCTGCGCGCTTGCGTTGTATGAGCGGATCAAACCCTTCACGGACTTGTTTCATTTTTTCGGCAGCTAGGAGTCGGGCGTCACGCAAAGATATGTCACTGACTTTGCCGAGTGTCATTTCGCGGCGCTTTTTGTTAGATGTGAAACGTAGCATCCAGCTAGGATAGCCAGAATGGGGAACAACCAAATACAAACCACTACCATCACCATAGCGCTTTGTTTTATCCCCACTAGTTTTAATTAATGCTTCCACTTTCTTAACTGTTAACTGAGACATCCTAACCTAACTCCACACCCATTAAATCGGCAGAACCTTACTTTACCCACCACTTTAACCACCATTTGGTGGTGGTTAAAGGTGGTTCTCTATGGACCTGTATGGAATTTTATTATAGTTAAGTTTTTGATATTAAATGCTTTAAATAACAATATGGAGGCGTATGGAAATCATTCAATATTCTGGATCTGCTCACGCATCTGTTCAATTAGAACTTTCAGTTCAACGCCCGATGCGGTGATGTCGGTGCTGATGGATTTCGACGCTAGCGTGTTCGATTCACGGTTGAACTCTTGCATCATGAAATCTAGACGACGACCGACTGCGCCACCTTTCTTCAGGATGTTTGTTGTTTCTTTTACGTGAGAATCAAGACGGTCTAGCTCTTCTGCTACGTCTGATTTCTGTGCCAGAAGGATAAGCTCTTGCTCAACGCGAGATGGGTCTAGCTCTACTTTCGCATCTTCAAATTTAGAGAACAGACGCTCACGTTGCCACTCTAGTATTTCTGGCATGCGTGCGCGCACTTTCACAACTTCTGATGTGATCGCTTCTAGGCGTTGCTCAATTAGCGCCTTCATGTTCTCGCCTTCACGAGCGCGCGCTTCAATAAATTCATCCATTGCGCCATCAAACGCTTCTAGTAGCACTTTATTTACCGCATCCATGTCTTGCTCTGGCGTTTCCATTACCCCCGGCCATTGCATGACTTGAAATGGATTGATTCGGCTCAGTTCACCAGTCATGTGCATGACTTGTTCAGCGGCTTTAATTACCTGGCTAGCAAGCGCTTCGTTGATGCTAAGCTCACCTTTTGCGGCAGGGTTTGCTTCAAAACGCAGATTACATTCTACTTTGCCTCGCGCTAAGCGCTTACGAAAGCGCTCACGTAAAACGGGCTCTAATCCGCGAAATTGTTCTGGCATGCGGAAGTATGTTTCTAAATAACGCTGGTTCACGCTGCGGATTTCCCATACCGCAGAACCCCAATCGCCTTTTACTTCTTTGCGTGCATACGCTGTCATACTGTAAATCATCGAATTTTCCTGTCTTCATTTTTTGAAAATTACTTCAAGAGTGTATCACGCTGCGTCGATAGGTGCGCGGGATGTATGGATTGTTTATGTTGTGCCAGATGCGTAACCTATGAATCCGGAATCGATTCCGTTATAATCTTCGCCCAACCAAATCGTCTTCTCCTCATATTTAAGGTAGATGCCCATGCGTCCAAACGATCGCAAGGCGGATCAAGTTCGCCCTATCAAAATTACTCGTAACTACACAGCTTACGCTGAAGGGTCAGTGCTAGTTGAGTTCGGTAACACCAAAGTGTTGTGTAATGCGACCGTAGAAGAATCTGTGCCACGTTGGCTAAAAGGTCAAGGTAAAGGCTGGGTTACAGCTGAATACGGCATGCTACCTCGAGCAACACATTCTCGTACTCGTCGTGAAGCGGCAAGTGGCAAACAAGGCGGCCGTACGATGGAAATTCAGCGTCTTATCGCGCGAAGCCTACGTGCTGTTGTCGATCTAAAAGCCATGGGTGAGTTCATGATCACCGTTGACTGTGACGTTATCCAAGCAGACGGTGGTACGCGTACTGCATCCATCAGCGGCGCAAGTGTTGCAATGGCCGATGCGTTCCAACACCTAGTAGATAGCGGCAAGCTAAAAGCAAACCCAATGAAAGGCCACGTAGCGGCAGTTTCAGTTGGTTTGCTAGGTGATGATGTTCTGTGTGACCTTGAGTACGTTGAAGATTCAGCGGCAGACACAGACATGAACGTCGTAATGACAGAAGAAGGCAAGATGATTGAAATTCAGGGCACCGCAGAAGGTGAACCGTTCAGTCACGAACAGCTGATGGCATTGCTCGAGTCGGCGAAAGTCGGCATTACGGAAATTGTCGCAGCGCAGAAGGCGGCGTTAGCCAATTGATTTAAGTAGCTCCCATTATGGGGGCTATTTTTTTATCTCGACAATAGAGAAATGAATGATTGTCGAGAAGAGACACAAGAAACCAAGGACATAGAGAGAAAATAATGAAAGCATACCAGCGTGAATTTATTGAGTTTGCACTTGAGAAAGAAGTTCTTAAGTTTGGTGAGTTTACTTTGAAATCTGGCCGTAAAAGCCCGTACTTCTTTAACGCTGGTCTTTTCAATACTGGTCGTGACCTAGCGCGTCTTGGTCGTTTTTACGCAGCAGCGCTTGCTGATTCTGGCATTGAGTTTGATGTGCTGTTTGGCCCGGCGTACAAAGGTATCCCAATCGCGACGACAACAGCAGTCGCGCTGGCGGATCACCACGATATCGACACGCCTTACTGCTTCAACCGTAAAGAAGCGAAAGATCACGGCGAAGGCGGTAACCTTGTAGGCTCTGCGCTTGAAGGTCGTATCATGCTAGTAGATGACGTAATCACAGCAGGTACTGCGATTCGTGAATCGATGGAAATCATTCAAGCAAATGGCGCAGACCTTGCTGGTGTGTTGGTTGCGATTGACCGCCAAGAAAAAGGCAAAGGTGAGTTGTCTGCGATTCAAGAAGTGGAGCGTGACTTTGGTTGTGCAATCATCTCAATCATTAGCCTGACTGACCTTGTGACTTTCCTTGAAGAGAAAGGCACAGACCAAGAGCATCTAGAAGCAGTCAAAGCGTACCGCGCAGAATACGGCATTTAATTGGTTACTTTTTCTGAAAAAGTAAAAAGGGCAGATGGATATTCATCTGCCCTTTTTTGTTTTTGGATTTATCGCCTTGACCACTTACTTATAGCGAATGCCTTTCTCGACATGCTCATCTTGCATGGTTTTATAGCGTTTATGGAGCCACATCCATTGCTCTGGAGCGCGTAGAATGACTTCTTCCACATACTTGTTCATATAAGCGGCAGCGGCGACTTCGTCTTTTTGTGGATAATCGGCTTCAATGCACTTATCGGCGATGATGTCGTATTTTCCTTCGTCATTGCGAAACCCTGAGCCTGGGATGATCGCACATTTTGAGGTATACGCCAGAATGCTCGTGCCTGTTGTCGTACACGCATCGTCTACGGCAAAGAAGGGCACAAATACTGATTTTTTGCGACCGTAATCGTGATCCGGTAAATAGAACAGACGCTCACCGCTGCGTAAAACACGAATCATCTTTTTTACATCTTTACGATCAATCAGTTTATTGCCGTTATGTGTCCGTCCCCAATACTGGATAAAGTTATAAGCAGGATTATTATGCGGACGAAACGCGCCGTACCCGGCCACGCCTAACACGGCGAAAGCACGCGCAGTGATCTCTAGATTTAGAGCATGGACACAACAAAGTAGGACGCCTTTACCTTCTTTGGCTTTTTCACGCAGTGCGCCGAGATCTTTCTCGACGATCAGGTTTTTAAAGCGCCAAGTCGGCCAGAACCAAGTGATTCCGGTTTCTATCAGTGCCATACCGGTATTTTTGAAGTTCTCTTCAACAATATGTTGAATCTCTTCAGGTGTTTTGTCTGGAAAAGCCAATTCTAAGTTACGCTGAGCAACGTGGACACGCTTTTTACCGTAGCGCATGCCAAGTTTGCCGAGTGAACGACCTAATGAAAGCAGCAGCCGATAAGGAAGAATATTGACGAGGATGGCCAACAGACCAAAACCAAGCCATACGCCCCAGTTACGAGGGTGAAGAAGTGAAAGAGAAAACTCGGGCTGCGTGTATTTGTCTTTACTCATAGTCTTTTACTTTATTTGTGCACTCAAAAGCGCCCAGTACTCGTCAAAGTTTGCAGTCGGCTGGTATTTAAAGTCGCTACGCACAAAGCGGTTTAGGCTCCCCTCAACTTGTCCCAGAATTTGCGCGGCTAGGATGCGCTCTTCGACAGGGAAAGACTTCCCTTCACGAATCTTACGTTCACGCAGGATTTGGCGCAATTGTGTTTCTATACGCTCAAAGAGTTGATTGATGCGTTCACGTAGACGTTCATTTTCAAACATTAGAGCATGACCCGACAAAATGCGTGTCAGACCTGGGTTACGTTCAGAGAACGCCAAAATAAGGTGCATCACCATACGAATACGCTCTAGTGTATCTTTTTCGTCGTCTAGAATACGGTTGATACGTGTCATCAAGGCTTCTTCAATGAACTCAATCAACCCTTCGAACATGCGCGCTTTACTTGGGAAATGACGATACAGCGCGGCTTCTGAAACGCCGACTTGCTTGGCCAGTTTTGCCGTAGTAATGCGTGAAGCGCCTTCTGTTGATTCAAGCATTTCTGCTAATGCTTGTAAGATCTCTTCACGACGGTTGGATTTTTTACTGCCGGCCATTAGTTACTTCCTTTCAAAATACAAAGTTGAGCGGAGGGGATTATAAGACGCTATTTCGCCTCAAACTAGACCACTAAGGGTGGAATGGGAGATTTAACACCCTTAGTTGTCATTTTTGTACCAAATTTATGCCAGCTTTTGTAAAAAATTGGCAGGGTTTTCAAACGTTAGTTACATCAATTGATGCATTTTTTCGAGAATTTTAAAGCTCAATGCTTCTTTTGATTCTAAAGCGAGCGCAAGTTCACCTTCAGGCCAGTAAAGGGTAATCGCGTTGTCGTTGCTGTTAAATCCTTGCCCTGCAACCGAAACGTCGTTTGCACAGATCATATCGAGGTTTTTCTTCGTTAACTTGCCTCGAGCATAGGTCTCTACATCATTGGTTTCAGCCGCAAAACCGACGGTAAACGGACGCTTCTCCGTCATTGCTGCCACAGATGCAACAATATCAGGATTTTTAACCATATTAATGACCATTTCGTCGTTGTCTTCTGTCTTTTTCAACTTTTGAGACGCGATCGTTTGTGGGCGGTAGTCGGCAACGGCAGCGCAGCTAATAAAGGCATCATGCTGGTTTGCATGTGTCATAACGGCTTCGTGCATCTCTTGTGCGCTGGAAACATTTATGCGCTCAACACCTACGGGCGTATTTAAACTGACAGGACCGCTCACGAGGGTGACTTTTGCTCCCATCTGCGCTGCGGCGCTCGCCAATGCATAGCCCATTTTCCCGGAGCTATGGTTAGTAATGTAACGCACTGGATCAATCGCTTCGCGAGTTGGTCCGGCGGTAATGAGTATCGACTTGCCTTCTAGTAATTTTGGTTGAAAGAACTGTTCACATAGATGTACTAGCTGCATTGGTTCCAGCATTCGACCTGGTCCTACATCACCACAGGCTTGCTCTCCTGCCGCAGGGCCCCAGATGTGCATACCACGACGCGCTAACGTAGCGATGTTCTCTTGGGTTGCGATATTGCGATACATCTGTTGATTCATCGCAGGAGAAACGGCAACAGGGGAATCCGTCGCGAGCACGAGCGTAGTAAGTAAATCGTTCCCCATGCCTGCGGACATGCGCGCGATTAAGTCCGCGGTCGCGGGCGCTAATAGCACTAAATCTGCCCATTTGGCCAATTCAATATGGCCCATAGAGGCTTCCGCTGCTGGGTCTAGTAAACTGTCCGAGACAGGACGGCCCGAAACGGCTTGCATGGTTAAAGGGGTAATGAACTCTTTTGCGGCTTTCGTCATTACAACTTGAACTTGCGCTCCTCTCTCTATGAGGCGACGGGTTAGCTCCGCACATTTATACGCGGCAATACCGCCACTGATGCCGAGTAGAATTTTCTTTCCTGCTAGTGTTTGCATGTGAGATCTCCAATTTGATGGCCGGATTTTAACACAATTCAAAGTCTGACCGCCCGAGCATATATAACGAGAAGATAATTCACATCAAACTCCAGAGTATTAATCTGACCGAGGAAGGGAAAATTCTCGCCTACCTCACAGACAAGTTGCGCGGAGTTTGCAAGTCTGAAAAGAAAAAGAGGTAGTGGAAACCATGGTGTTGAAAAGTCGAAACAAATTGCTGCTGATAACCCTAATTCCGCTGTTGTTGATCACCACGTTGATCTCAGTGGTGTATTACATCAACAGCAGTAAAAGTTTGGAAGCGGAGCTGGCAAGAGACAGGCAAGAGCTCATCGAAACAAAAAAGAAAGAGTTACAAGCCTACATGATGATGGGCGTGACGGCGATAAAACCGTTATACGACGCGGATGTAAATGGAAGTAATAAAGAGGCAGCAAAAGAAATTCTGAAAGCCATGCGCTTTGAAAGCGATGGCTACTTTTTTGCCTACGACTCTCAAGGTGTGAATACGTTGCACGCCATCAAGCCTGCATTAGAGGGTAAAAACCTTTACGACTTAAAAGATGAAAATGGGGTCGCAGTTATTGCGGGCTTGATTGACGCTTCTCAAAAAGGGGATGGGTTCCTCTATTTCTCGTGGCACAAACCGACCATTGACGCACAAGCGCCTAAGTTGGGCTATGCAGAATATCTATCGAAATGGGACTGGGTTTTAGGTACTGGCGTTTATATTGATGACATCGACCAGCAAGTTGCGATGCACAGAGAGTTAAAGACTCAAGAGCTAAAAGAGCATACGTTATCTGCCGTGTTGATTTCCGTTATTGGATTGATCATTACCAGTGTTCTCACCAGTATCGTGGTGTCTAAAGGCATTCAGCCATTACAACATGTCGCGGCTTCATTAAAAGATGTTGCCGCAGGCGGCGGTGACTTAACGGCTCGTTTAAAAGTCGAAAGTCAGGATGAAGTCGGTGAAGTGGCGGCCGCGTTTAATGAGTTTATGGATAAGCTGCACCCACTGATGCAGGACATTCATCGCTCTGCGACGACAGTACAGACCGTTTCCCAAAGCCTGAACATTCAGACCAGCCAAGCGAGCGGTCAAATGCAGGATCACTGTTTAGAGACGGACAAAGTCGTGACGGCAGTGACGCAAATGAGCATGACTGCCAAAGAAGTAGCCAGCAATACTAATGCGACCGCGCAGGCAATTGACGATGCCAACAGTCAAGTCACCGCCGCTCAGCATGAGGTTGAGCAAGCAATAGAAGGCATTACCGAACTCGTGACGGAGATAGACAGCACGTCAGATGCAACTTCTGAGTTGAGTTTACAGACCGAAAAAATAACCAAAGTGCTGGATGTGATTGGCGAGATAGCCGAGCAAACGAATTTGTTGGCTCTAAATGCGGCGATTGAAGCGGCTAGAGCCGGTGAGCAAGGTCGAGGGTTTGCCGTCGTTGCGGATGAAGTGCGCTCGTTAGCCAGTCGTACGCAAAATAGTACTCATGAAATTGGCGACATGCTCAAGCAGCTACAAAATGGTGTATCAAGAGCGGTCAGTACGATGTCGGTGAGCCAAAAACGAGGTGTCAAAACGGCGGAAGAATCTGCGCTCATTCAGCAATCTCTTTCTGGTGTTCATCATTCTATCGGAACAATTCGAGATATGGGTATTCAAACCGCGTCTGCCGCAGAAGAACAAAGCGCGGTTGCAGAAGACATCAACCAAAACTTAGTGGCTATTCAACAGATCGTGAACAACATTAATGAGACGTTGCAGCATGCCGAGTCAATCAGCACGCAGCTATCACAGTCTGGAACGGAAATTCACGGCTTGGTTGGCAACTTTAAACTCTGATGAACTGTTAAGTTGCATGGAAAGCACTGATGGTACGAAGAAAGCGAAAGTCATACTCGACTTTCGCTTTTTGTTTTGTGGAATAGGGACACTTTCCATATAAAGAGACATCAGATGATACTGAAAGCTTTGCCAAATGAGTCCATGCCCAGAGAGAAGCTACTGCAACGAGGGCCGCAAGCTTTGACCGATGCTGAGCTACTGGCCATCTTCTTGCGCACAGGCACCCGCGGAATGAACGTGATTGAGCTCGCAGACTTCCTTATTCAAGACTTTGGTTCGCTCAGACAACTATTTTCAGCATCAGAAGAAGAGTTTTGTCGTCACAAAGGATTAGGGCAAGCCAAGTATGTTCAATTGCAAGCTGTACTAGAAATGACACAACGTTACTTGGCGGAGACGCTAAAGCGTGGTGATGCCTTAACCAGCCCCGACCAAACTAAGTTATATCTGTCTTCTATTTTAAGGGATCGGCAAAGAGAGGCTTTTTATATTCTTTTTCTCGATAACCAGCACCGAGTGATAAAAGATGAAATTTTATTTGAAGGAACGTTGGATGCAGCGTCGGTGTATCCGAGAGAAGTCGTCAAGCGTGCTCTGCATCATAACGCGGCGGCTTTGATTTTGGCGCACAATCATCCTTCAGGGGTTGCTGAGCCGAGCCAAGCTGACAGAAGGATTACAAGGCGTCTCACCGACGCATTAGCATTGGTGGATATTCGTATTTTGGACCATTTCGTCATCGGAGATGGGGAAAGTGTCTCTTTTGCTGAAAGAGGCTGGATATAACTGTGCGTTTTTTAGGTTGTTAGTTGCTAAAAATCTGCTATCATCCACGCCACTAAATTTTTAACTGAATTCAGCTTGGACTGCTAAAAAAATCTGCTGTCTAAAAAAAGATCACGAAAACCTGTAAAAAGGATCTGTTCGGGTCTTGAGCAATGCATATCAAGTTAGTATAATGCGCGACCTTTGATAGCCTTGTATGGATTTTCCATAGCGGTTCTTAACCTCTAACTTCTTTTCGAGAGATAGAGAGGTTCGGCCACCAAGGTTGATATCGAGCTGAAACGATTTTGGAGAAGACATTCATGTCACGAGTATGCCAAGTAACTGGTAAGCGTCCAGTAACGGGTAACAACCGTTCACACGCACGAAATGCTACTAAGCGTCGTTTTCTGCCGAACCTACAAACTCATCGTTTCTGGGTAGAGAGCGAAAAACGTTTTGTTAAACTACGTCTATCTGCTAAAGGTATGCGCATCATCGACAAGAAAGGTATTGATACTGTTCTTGCAGACATGCGTGCACGTGGCGAAAACGTTTAAGAGGAAATAAGCAATGGCAAAGAAAGGCGTTCGTGAGAAAATCCGTCTAGTATCTTCTGCAGGTACAGGCCACTTCTACACAACTGATAAGAACAAGCGTAACATGCCAGGCAAATTTGAGATCAAAAAGTTTGATCCAGTAGTTCGCCAGCACGTTATGTACAAAGAAGCAAAAATCAAATAATTGGTTTCAGTCTCTTTGATGAATTGAAAAACCCAACTTTCGAGTTGGGTTTTTTATTACGTGAATAAAAGTGCTGAAGAAAAGGTTCAGTACGTCATCGGGTTATAAGGCACTGCTGAAGTTATTCTACTGGTCCGACTCGATACTCGAATTTTTGAGTGATCGCCTCTGCCGCTTAGTCACCACTCCCTACACACTTGCATACCGTTGTTCTAGTCAAGCTCAATACTCTTTGGTAATTTACTCATAACGATAAGAGAGTAGAGATGGTTATGCGTGTGAGTCCGGCTCGTCGCCGCCGATGGAACAATATTCTTATTCTGGGCATTATCGCATTTATAGTGATCTTAAATGCGCCAATGTGGATCAAAACTTACCTATTAACAGATCAAGCAGACCCTTACCCAAATGTACTTCGCTCCGACTATACGGTGGAGTCTTTGTACTATAGTGGCTGGGAGTTCGAGCTGCATGGTGGACGGTGGCAATCCAACATCAAAGTTGATGCACCGATCAGTGAACTTGTATCACGCTGGCAATCATTGGAAGGGACCGAGCTTACCTCAGAACAGTACGATCATTTAAAACCTAACCTGGCGGTACCTGAAACGGTAGAAGTTTGGTATCAGGATCTCGAAGAGCCGCAGCGGGTGACTTTCTTTCGTTTACCTGATTTTTGGCTATTTAAAACCTGGCAAGACAAATGGGTCGCTATCTCCGTCGATGAAAACTACCTTATGCCAGAGTAGAGCCTTTTTGCGCCTATACCCCTAATAAGCTTCCCTATTTATCGTTTTTCTTTTCGATTATGCTAGCAGCGAGAACTATTAGCCGGTGAATTGGAGAATCAAATGCCTGAATTACCTGAAGTTGAAGTAAGCCGAATGGGCATCAGCCCACATATGATTGGCCAAACGATCAAGGCATTTGTATTTAGAACCCCGAAACTGCGTTGGGATATCCCGCAAGAGCTTAAAAAGCTAGAAGGGCAGGTGATTCGTAACATCAGTCGCCGCGCTAAGTATCTGTTGATAGAAACGGACGAAGGAACTGCGATTGTTCACTTAGGTATGTCGGGTTCACTGCGTGTGTTAGATGCTGATTTTCCTCCAGCAAAACACGATCATGTGGATCTCAAACTGAGTAATGGCAAAGTGCTGCGCTACAACGATCCACGTCGTTTTGGCGCATGGCTGTGGAGCGCACCCAATGAGCCACATGCAGTTTTAGGTAATATGGGACCAGAGCCTTTAACTGAAGAGTTCAACGCGGACTACGTAGCAGAGAAAGCCAAAGGTAAGCGCGTAGCGATTAAGCAGTTCATCATGGACAACAAAATCGTCGTCGGAGTCGGAAATATCTACGCCAACGAATCATTGTTTAAATCACGCATTCATCCCACTCGCCCTGCAGGAAAACTAACTAAGAAGGAATGGCGATTGTTGGTGGAGAACATCAAAGCCACGCTAGAGATCGCCATCCAACAAGGCGGAACCACACTGAAAGACTTCGCCCAAGCAGATGGCAAACCGGGTTATTTCGCACAAGAGTTATTAGTTTACGGAAAAGCCGGAGAGCCATGCCCAGAATGTGGCGAAGCTCTCCAAGAGCAGAAAATAGGCCAACGTAATACCTTCTTCTGCGGGGAATGTCAGAAGTAAACTGCTTTAGTTATTAAACTTCTTTGGGCCGTATTCTCGGCCCATTTTGATGAGGTGGTAACCATTCATCACTAAATTTAGCGTCATACTTTTTGCTTTATTAAGCAGTTTCATTGTAGCAACGAGATAATCTTTATCGCCTTGGCGTTTTCTATTACCAATAACCGATGGCTTATTGCCTCCACGTAAGCCTGCCTGCCTTACTCCAAACATTGCTTGCCTGTGCAACCAGGTATTACGCAGGAAGACGTCTACAGGGAATTGGAACGTTTTACTTGCATCAATAAATGCTCGTGCCGCCGAAGGGCTGATAGCATAAGAGGTTGTACACTGTGGTACTTTTAGATACTTAACCAGTCTTTGAGAACCATATTGTTTCACATCGTAGAACATGCCGCGATTACTAGTGTTTTCTGGACGAATATACCCACAGCTTTCGATATTTTCGGCAACGGCCTTCAATGTGTTTAGGAATAATTCGTCTTCAATGCTGAGATCATCTTCAAAAATGATGATAGGTTCGTTGAGCTCAACGCATTTTTGCCAGAGTAGGTAATGGCTCGCATAACATCCCGCCTCACCGATGATGCATGGGCGTCCCATGTTGAATTCAAACTGGCGGCTATCTAAGTGACCCAATAAAGGATGAGTGTCTTTACGTGCATCGACGCCGTAGAAAACCTCACAATCTAAACCGATTCTCTTTAGGGTGTTTAATGTTGTCTCTTGCCTGTCTTCACAGCCTTTTAAAGTGATACAAAATGCTTTCATAGTGACTCAGAATTGGTGTTCTATCTAAAGTAAGGTAATTTTTTTATTTGTTTTACTGGCTCAGAAAGAAACTGGTTCAGAGCTTCTCCATTGAGTACTTTTTCGTACTTCTCTATGTAAGCCTTGGCCATTGAAATATGATCAAACGTGTCTCGAGCGTATTCGTGACACAGTTTTGGATTGTAGCTTCCATGTTTAATTGCGTCCGCTAGTTCATCTTCAATATTTGATAATGAGCCAAACTCTGGCGCGTTAATTAACTCTGGCAGTGAACCATATGGTGTGGCAAACACGGGTGTCCCCATAAACAGGCTTTCTGTAATGGCTAAGCCAAATGGTTCTTCCCAAGTAACAGGAAAGATCAAGCCTTTAGAGCGCTCGAGTACTGTACACTTCTCTGTGTTGTTAACCATGCCGTGAAATTTAACATGGCGATCTAAAGTGAGGCGAAATCCCATTTTAAAATTCAATCGATGTCCACCTAAAACATCCAAAGCGACATTGGCTTTTTTCGTAATATCTATTGCGCCTTGCACGTTTTTTAAACGCCAAGCGGCTTTGCCAAGGAAGTGATAGCGGTTATCTCTTTTATTCAGTTCTAAATTGGGCTGATGATAATCACTCCAATCTAGGCCATTGTATACAAAGGCTTCACAACCATGGTTCAGAGCGTGTTTTTGAGAAACGAAAATTGAATTAGGATCGTTTTTTTGGGCCACGGTGTTGTTACCGTGACGAGTGATGACATAAGGCTTTTTAGTGCAACTGCCACCGACATGGAAGTGAACGACATCAACTTCGTCGGGAATTTGTTCATCAATAGATAGGTTTGGTTGCTGGGTAATACATGTCGCCCAATCGCATGTCATAGGTTCAGGGTTAAGAATGTAAACGCTATGACCCAGTTGATGAAGCGCTTTCATTAAGCTCCAAACAACGCGTTCTGTACCACCATAAGTTACAGGGGGTAGCGTGCCTTTACACACAATTAATACGTTCATAGAAATTCTTTTCTTTTGTTCGAGTAATTATTTCTTGGCTTTTTGAGCAAGTGCGAGTTCAACGGGAGCAGGGACAAATCGGCTAATTTCACCACCATGTAAAGCCACCTCTCTCACAATCGTAGAGGATAAGAATGCGTACTCGTCATCTGGGGTAAGGAAAACACTTTCTAGTCCCGGCAATAGCTTTCGATACATACTGGTTAAGCCGAACTCATATTCGAAATCGACGGTAGTTCTTAAGCCTCGAATGAGAATGTTTGCGTTTTGCGCTTTTGCAAAATCGACTAGTAGACCAGTAAAGCCTTCTACATTGACATTTGAAAGGTGGCTAATAGAGCGTTCTACTAGCTGTACACGCTCTTCCAGCGTGAACATCGTTTTTTTAGAAGGACTAGCGGCAACACCAATAGTGATAGAGTCGAACATTTTGGCTGCGCGCTCTATGAGGTTAAGGTGGCCGTTTGTAATAGGGTCGAAAGTTCCCGGATAAATGACGTGTGTGGCACTATGACCTTGTTGTTTCATATGCAGCTCGT
The DNA here is from genome assembly GCF_033340295.1 of Vibrio sp. 1401. Taxonomy (NCBI): domain Bacteria; kingdom Pseudomonadati; phylum Pseudomonadota; class Gammaproteobacteria; order Vibrionales; family Vibrionaceae; genus Vibrio; species Vibrio sp. 1401. Next base: position 39,743 of record NZ_JAWOWF010000027.1, on the reverse strand, counting down.
TGTGTTTGTCAAAAGTGTCAAAAAACGCTTAAAAGTAGTAGTATGATACATCATCGACTCGAGAATAGATAACATCTACAAACATAGGTGTGATAAGGGCATAACGTTTTAATGAAACTTTTTTACTATATAAAAAACCTGCTGTTGACCATTGCTCCACAAGCGTATTTTGCTTACAACAAAAACAAACTAGAAAAGAAGTTTCAAGGTCAAATGGAGTTAGTCCAAGAGCGAGTGGATTACTATTGTAAAATAAATACTCCGAGCGAGCTGGATTCCAGTAAATCGACCAGTTTGAGTTGTTTCTCACATAAAGGTCAAAGTGCATATACGTATGATCTTAAAGAGTTCCTCCGTTATTTCCCTGATACTAATCCGTTTTGTTATTACTTTGGGGATGAAGTCGCCGTAGAAGATTGCCCAACGCTTTATAAGGCTAGGCCGATTGAGGGTAACAACGACAATTCAGTTCTGTTCAAACTCAACAAGCGTAGACACTTCCAGTTTGTAAACGACGCATTAGGCTTTCACGATAAGAAAGATATGGCGGTTTTCCGTGGTTTTGTGAAACGGGTCCATCGTATTCGATTTATGGAAGCAATGTTTGACAACCCTATGATGGATGCTGGTCAATCTAACCCTTCTCAAGAGCACCCAGAATGGCAAAAAGAATTTATGTCCATTCAAGATCAATTGAAGTACAAGTTTATCATTTGTCTTGAAGGTAACGATGTTGCAACTAATTTGAAGTGGGCAATGTCTTCGAACTCTGTCGTAGTGACGCCTAAGATGCGTTTTGAAACGTGGTTTATGGAAGGTACGCTACAACCAGGAGTTCATTATGTTGAAGTGAAAGATGATTGGTCTGACTTTGACGAGAAAATTAATTATTACCTTGAAAACCCAGATAAAGCTGAAACCATGATTGAAAATGCGCATCGACATGTGGCCCAATTTCAGGATGAACAATTGGAAAGCTTAATCTGTATCAAGACGCTCGAGAAATACTTCAAGCTATGTCAGTAATGCTCTTAAACCAAAAGCCTAAATTATCATGAGTTTATTCACTTCACCTCCGTCTCATTTGTGTGTATTGCGTTTGTCGGCCATTGGCGATGTTTGCCACGCGATCGCAGTGGTTCAAGCTATTCAAAAGCATTGGCCGCAAACCAAGATAACTTGGATTACCGGCAAAATAGAGGCGCAACTGATTGGTGATTTGCCCGACATTAATGTGATTGTTTTTGATAAGTCACAAGGCCTTAAAGGGATGAAGGCTGTGTGGAAACAGCTAAAGGGCACTAAATTTGATGTTTTGCTGCACATGCAGGCAGCCTTGAGAGCGAGTGTTTTGTCTTTGGGCATTCAAGCAAAGTACAAAGTGGGTTTTAGCAAGAATAGAACAAGAGAAGGGCAGTGGTGGTTCACTAATCGTCACTTACCTAATACAACGGCAATGCATGTCTTAGATAACATGGCTGAATTTGCTAAGTATATTGGTGTTCCATTCAGCCAGCCAACGTGGAATATCCCATTACCCAGTGAATCAGTCGATTACGCTAAAGGTATTACCCGAGGTCGAAAGTGTGTCGTGATTTCTGCTGCGGCAAGCAAGGACTCTCGTAACTGGTTAGTGGAGCGATACGCAGCTATCGCCGATTACGCATCGTCTTTGGGACTTCATGTGATCCTATGTGGCTCACCAGCGGAAAGAGAAAAGCAATTGGCACATAAAATTGAGTCACTGTGCGAGCAGCCCGTCACTAATATCGTCGGTGAAACAAGTTTAAAGCAACTGACCGCTGTATTGCGTGAAGCCACTGTTGTTATTAGCCCTGACTCCGGTCCCGCTCACTTGGCGACGACTCAAATGACACCTGTGATTGGTTTATATGCGCATAGTGATCCTAGACGTACTGGACCTTATAACGATTTGGAAAATGTCGCGAGTGTCTACCAACAACATGTTGAAGAACAAAAAGGTCAGTCCGTAGACTCACTTGCATGGGGCACGCGTGCTAAAGGGGATAACTTAATGGCCGCAATTACCGTAGAGCAGGTGCAAGAAAAGCTCGATAAAGTGTTAGAGAATCTCTCTTAGCCAACAATAATAAGCTAAGAGAGTAATACGATTTTACAAGTGCGTCAGCTAAATCCAAATTAGGTGTTTGCTGACTGCTGCTTCATTTTGTATACCGCCAACAGCTGTTGGTAGTTTTTCTCCAGTACAGTGTCGACATCCATTGTTAAGGCTAATGCTCTGCATTGTTCACTCACATTGGTCGTACGTTTTTTATCAGCCCAGAACGCCATCGCTTTTGCTAGTTCATCTGGGTTCACCTCAGATCCAATGACGCTCGACACTTCTGGATTGAGAACCTCTTTCGCACCACAGTTTTCAGTGGTAATAGATGGTGTGCCACATGCGAGAGATTCGATTACCGTAAAGCCAAAAGGTTCATAGAGAGTTGGCAGGACATAGCAATCAGCCAGCGTAAAGTAGAGCTCTGGTCGTTTGTCTTCCCCCATAAACTTACATTTGTCTTGTATCCCAAGGTTTTCCGCAAATTTAATGTACTCGCCCTCGTGAGTCTCTCGACCAACAATCACCAATTGAGCATCAATGTTCAGTTTGGTAAATGCAGTGAGAGTTTGTTTTAGCCCTTTCCTCTCGTAGCCAGTACCTAAAAATAAGAAAATCGGCTTGTTAGGATCAAGCTCCATTTGTTGCTTAAGCTCTAAAGCCTCTTTTTCGACTCGTTGTGCATCAAATCGTTTCGTATCGACAAAGTTATGGATTACTGTGATTTTTTCTTTAGGTACGTGATGAGCTTCTTGGATTTCCTGAGCACTCTTACGTGAATTACTAATGACATGGTAGTAGGCGCCAGGGGTCATTGCTTTTTGCTCAATCAGATGTGTCACTTTATCTTTGATTCGCATTGGTTTATTTAATGATCGCGCCATATGAAGGCTTGTGCCTGCTCCAATTCTCAACACATCGTGTGTCCACGCGTGAGCTAGGCCGTACACCAAGTCATAATCAGACTCTTTAACGTGTTTCTCTACCGCTTTCGCAAATTTCCAAAGACGGTGGCTTTTGCCAATACTAAAACCACTTAGTTTCACAAACTTAACGTTAGGGTGTGGAGGAGTATCAGCATGAGAGCGGCAGATGATAGTGACATCTTCTCCTTTCTCTGCCATGTATCTCGCCATTTGATTGAGGTACAGCTCTACTCCGCCTGAGTATGCGTGTCTTAAATGGACCAGTGCAATCTTCATAAGTAATCCAGCAATTTGTTGGGTATTGGGTGTTATGTTACTTGAAGCCTTCATTTTCTGAAAGAAGCCAATCAAAGAGGTGCCGTGTCATTGAAGAACGGTAAAAAAGCCTTACTAGATTGTTCCTCAAATAGAACAATGTAAAATGACGCTATGATGTGATCACGAGACATTCAAGTGGATAAGGACAAGCAGAAAACAGAAGCCGTTTCAGGAAAGCCTGGAAACACGGGCATTCAACGGATTTTAAAAGCCAGTATCTATTCACTTCAAGGCTTAAAGGCCGCCTTAAAGCATGAAGCCGCGGTTCGACAAGAATTGGCACTGCTCATTGTCTCTGTATTGCTGCTTTGCTGGTTAGATGTTTCTCAGATAGAACGTATAGTGATGCTCGGCACTGTCGTTTTGGTGTTGATTGTTGAACTGATTAACTCTGCAATTGAGGCGGTTGTAGATAGGATTGGTGTGGAAAGACATGAGTTAAGTGGTCGAGCAAAAGACATAGGTTCTGCCGCTGTCTTTGTCGCGTTGTTGTTTGCAGCCTTTACATGGTCTTATATTCTCTTTTTCTGAGGGGCATGATGAAGCACTATCAAGAAAGTAACACGCATGTATGGTACGACGAATGCTTGGTCACTGAGCCCATAGAGAGTTTATTTGAGATTAACTACTGGCGCAGTTGCAATGCCATCGTTGGCAACGCTAGTGGGAGAGGTACTACGTGGTTTATCAAGCTTCAGAGTACGATTGCTGCATTACGACATTATCACCGCGGTGGTTTGTTCGGAAAGATTGTCCGGGACCAATATTTGTTCCTAGGCTTGGAGCGAACTCGCAGTTACGCTGAGTTCGTTCTGCTCCAAAAACTACGTAGCGCTGGCGTTAATGTTCCTCGCCCTATTGCCGCTAAAGTAGAACAAATAGGTTTGTTATATCGAGCAGACTTATTGAGTGAAAAAATATCAGAGGCAAGCGATCTCGTTGATAAGCTACAGGTGGAAAACTTATCTAATGAAGACTACCAAAAAATCGGCCTAGAAATCCGTAAAATGCACGATGTTGGTGTTAATCATACCGACTTGAATATTCACAATATCCTGCTAGATAGTGAAGGTAAGGTCTGGATTATCGATTTTGACAAGTGTAAGCAGCAATCTGGGGAACAATGGAAAGAACGAAACTTGAATCGTCTTCTTCGCTCATTTAGAAAAGAGCTTGGTAAACGGAAAATTCATTGGTCTGAAGATGACTTTGAATCCTTGATGTTAGGTTACAATCAGTCTTAAGTGAAACAAAAGGGCTAAGGTAAGTTTGTCGTAGTCACTCAGTTTAATGAGGATGTTAACTTCGACCGAAAATATTCTGCTGTGCTCGCGTGCAATTGTACCGATGCCAAATAGCCCGTAAATGTGGATATAAATTTAAAATGAAAATCTTAGTGACAGGTGGTGCAGGGTTTATTGGCTCTGCTGTTGTTCGCCATATTATTAATCATACGCAAGACTCGGTGATTAACTTAGACAAACTGACCTACGCAGGTAATCTTGAATCTTTAAGCGAGGTGTCCAGCCACGCGCGCTATGCTTTTGAACAAGTGGATATCTGCGAGCGTGTCGCGCTAGAGCGTGTGTTTTCAGAGCACCAGCCTGATGCAGTTATGCACTTAGCGGCAGAGTCTCACGTCGATCGCTCTATTGATGGCCCTGCTGCTTTTATTGAAACTAACATTGTTGGTACTTATACCCTATTAGAAGTGGCTCGTGGATATTGGAGTCAGCTTGATGACGCTAACAAAGCGGCCTTTCGTTTCCACCATATCTCAACAGATGAGGTATATGGTGACTTAGAGGGAACAGATGATTTGTTTACAGAGGAAACCTCGTACGCACCATCTTCACCGTATTCAGCATCGAAAGCGTCGAGTGATCACCTTGTTCGAGCTTGGTTAAGAACGTATGGCTTTCCGACCATTGTGACTAACTGTTCCAATAACTATGGTCCATACCACTTTCCTGAAAAACTGATTCCTTTAATTATCTTAAATGCATTAAAAGGTTCACCACTGCCAGTATATGGCGATGGTATGCAGGTCCGTGATTGGTTATTTGTAGAAGACCACGCCAAAGCGCTCTACAAAGTCGTGACAGAAGGCGTTATTGGGGAGACATACAATATTGGTGGTCACAATGAAAAAGCAAACATTGATGTTGTGAAGTCAATTTGCGAGATCCTAGAAGAGCTTGTACCAAATAAGCCTGAAGGCATTTCGCATTACCAAGATTTAATTACTTATGTAAAAGATCGACCAGGGCATGATGTTCGATACGCTATCGATGCTTCTAAAATTGAACGTGAATTAGGCTGGACACCAGAAGAAACCTTTGAGACTGGTCTGCGTAAAACTGTTGAGTGGTATTTAGCGCATAAAGAATGGTGGCAACGTGTTTTAGACGGCTCCTACAGCTTAGAGCGTCTTGGTCAATAATTTAGAATAAGGTAAGAAAATGAAAGGTATTATCCTTGCTGGTGGTTCTGGAACGCGTCTATATCCAATTACTCGTGGTGTTTCAAAGCAACTCCTCCCAGTATATGACAAGCCAATGGTTTATTACCCATTATCGGTTTTGATGTTAGCGGGTATCAGAGAAATATTAATTATCACGACTCCAGAGGATCAAGAGGGCTTTGTGCGTTTACTTGGTGATGGATCTGATTTTGGTATTTCATTGACCTATGCAGTTCAAGAAAAACCGGAGGGATTAGCACAAGCATTTATTATTGGCGAAGAGTTTATCGGAAATGATTCGGTTTGCTTGGTGTTAGGCGACAATATCTTCTATGGTCAATCTTTCTCTCAGACATTACGAAGTGCCGCTAACCAAACATCTGGAGCGACTGTCTTTGGTTATCAAGTAAAAGATCCGGAACGTTTTGGGGTTGTTGAGTTTGATGCAAATATGAAAGCGCTTTCTATTGAAGAGAAGCCTCAAGAGCCTAAGTCAAACTTCGCGGTTACAGGATTGTATTTTTACGATAATCGTGTTGTCGAGTGGGCAAAAACAATCGAGCCTTCTGAACGTGGTGAGCTAGAAATTACGGCGATAAATCAGATGTACCTAGAAAATGGATCTCTTAATGTTGAGTTATTGGGCCGAGGATTTGCTTGGTTGGATTCTGGTACCCACGAGAGTTTGCATCAAGCTTCTTCGTTTGTTCAAACGATTGAAGAAGTTCAGGGGCTAAAAATTGCCTGCTTAGAAGAAATTGCTTGGCGCAACCGTTGGTTATCTGGTGAAGACCTTGTACGTATTGCAACACCGATGTCTAAAAATGAATATGGTCAGTATCTATTACGTTTAGCATCGGAGTCTAACGAAGATGATTAGAGTCCTTGTTATTGGCAGTCGTGGGCAGGTCGGGACGTGTTTGGTGTCTCAACTAACGCAAAGAGTGGATGTTGAGCTGTTTACGTTTGATCGGCAAGAACTTGATATCACAAACTCAAATAGCGTTATTTCTTGTGTTGAGTCCGTGCAGCCAAATGTGATAATTAATGCGGCAGCTTATACTGCTGTAGATAAAGCTGAGCAAGATTTGCAGCAGTGTTATGCCGTTAATGCCGATGCTGTTGAAAGCCTTGCTAAAGCTGCGTCCAAAGTAGGTGCGCTTATGCTGCATATTTCAACGGATTATGTGTTTGATGGTAAAAGTGACAAACCATATACGGAGCTCGATGCTGAAAACCCTCAGAGTGTTTATGGCAAAAGTAAGCTTGAAGGTGAGAAAAATGTCGTCGCTTTTTGTTCTCGATATGCTGTTCTTCGGACGTCTTGGGTATTTGGTGAAGTTGGTAATAACTTTGTAAAGACTATGCTTAGATTATCCAGTACACGAGATGAAATCAGTGTCGTGGACGATCAAGTCGGAGCACCAACCTATGCAGGGGATATAGCGAGTGTGTTAATTACTATGATGGAGAAGATGTTGAGGTCCGATGATGATCTCTCCGGTATCTATCACTACTCAGGCACTCCTTATGTAAGCTGGTTTCAATTTGCAGAAGAAATTTTCTCTAATATCGTATCTCAAATTGGTTCTGATAAAAAAGTGGTAGTAAATCCGATTCCTACTCATGAATACCCAACACCAGCGAAACGGCCACCAGACACAAGGTTGGATTGTAGAAAGATAGAGAAAGTTTTCTCCATTACCCCTAGTTTGTGGCAAAACGCCTTAAAAAATATGAAGGCATTCCAAGAATGAAGGTAATTTCGACTGCAATTCCTGATGTGAAACTTATCGAGCCTCAGGTGTTCGGTGACGAGCGTGGTTTTTTTATGGAAACGTGGAACCAGAAGCAATTTGAAGAGCGAGTTACGGGGCAACCTACTCCTTTTGTTCAAGATAACCACTCAAAGTCAAAGCAAGGTATCCTTCGAGGACTGCATTTTCAAACTGCAAACACACAAGGAAAACTGGTACGCGTGATATCTGGAGAAGTCTTTGATGTTGCTGTCGATATCCGCAAAGGCTCTCCGACTTATGGTCAATGGGTTGGTGAATATCTGTCTGCGGAAAATAAACGTCAACTCTGGGTACCGGCTGGTTTTGCGCATGGTTTTTATGTCACTAGTCCAGAAGCAGAATTTGTATATAAATGTACCGACTACTACAACCCTGAGGCAGAGGTTTCTATTGCTTGGAATGATCCTGAGTTAGGCATTGATTGGCCGCTGCGAGATGGCCTTATTCCCTCGCTTTCTGCAAAAGACAGCGATGGTCAGCAGTTTGGTAAGATTCAACCGTTGGACGTTGTGTTATGAATAAAGATGTTGTGCCAGTAACAAAGCCTTACTTACCTTCCCGAGACAAGTATAAAGGCTACATAGATAGAATTTATGAGGCTGGGTGGTTGACGAACAGAGGGCCACTCGTATCAGAGCTTGAAGCGCGCTTAGCGAAATTCTTAGGTGTAAAAAATGTCATTGTTGTCGCTAATGGTTCACTCGCCCTTCAGGTCGCGTATAAAGCTCTGAATTTAAAAGGAGAGGTGATTACGACTCCTTTTAGTTTTGCAGCAACGGCGAGTACGATAATGTGGGAAGGCTTAACACCAATCTATGCTGATATTAAAGATGACTCGTTCAATATAAATCCAGAGCGTATAGAAGACCTAATCACAGATAGCACCTCAGCGATCGTGCCTGTTCATGTTTTTGGTAATCCTTGTGAAATTGATATCGTGAAAAGTATTGCTGATAAACATAACCTCAAGGTTATTTATGATGCAGCTCATGCATTTGGAGTCCAATATAAAGGACAAAGTGTCTTGAAATATGGTGATATTAGTACTTTAAGTTTTCATGCTACGAAACTATTCCACTCTATTGAAGGGGGAGCGATCATTACTGAAAATGATGAGGTCGCAGAAAAGGTTAGGAACTTAATTAACTTTGGTATCACTGGTCCAGATACAATTGAAGGGCTAGGGACGAATGCTAAAATGAATGAGTTTGAAGCTGCAATGGGTTTATGTGTTCTTGATGATGTACACAATATCATTGATAGAAGAAAAGCAATTATCTCTTTATATAAAGAAAAGTTAAATTTGCCGAGTATCAAATTCCAGACATGGCACGAGCAATCCTTAAATCTAGGTGCTTATATGCCAGTTCTATTTGATAACGAAAAACTGTTATTAGAAGTGAAGAGTCGATTAGATAATCTTGGGATATTAACGAGAAGATATTTCTACCCCAGTTTAGATATGGTTGAAGCTTTGAATAGTTTAAACATCCAGTGTGATGTGAGTAGAGACATAAGTAAACGTATCCTTTGCTTACCTATTTATCATGATTTAGAAGATGAAAAACTAGCAGAAATTGTAAGTATTATTAATTTGGATGACTAAGTATGAAAGTTAACTTTATTATTTATGCTCCAAGTTATAATGAGAACTCAGGAGGATGTGTTGTACTACATCGCTTAGTTCACCTTATAAATGAGCACACAGACCATCAAGCCTTTCTTCATCCGCGAGTAATGGAAAAGGTAAATCTTGATTCTCCTAGAAAGATCTTATCTTCGTTTATTAAAGCAACTCGAGCTAAACTGAAGAAGTTCCATGTTAATCCAGCATGGAATACGCCAGTGCTGAGAGATAAAAATTTAATTAAGAATAAATCTAGTGTCGTTGTATATTCAGAAATTGCCTTTGGCAATCCATTGAACGCCAAAAATATTGTTCGATGGTATTTACATCACCCCGGACACATTATTAAAGATATCTTTTATACGAAGGGGGAGCTTTGTTTTCGCTATCACTCAGCTATTAGTGATTTTACTTACCCTGAGTCAAAGTTATCTGAAACGATTCTGAAAGTTATGTACTTCCCTACTGACATTTACGAGATAGATAAAGAAGTAGATAGAGATATCTCTACTTATATGGTAAGGAAGGGCAAATCAAAGCCTTTTATCCATGATCCTAGTTTTGTTTGTGTTGATGGTCTTAGTCATATAGAGACAGCAAAACTATTAAAGCGCTCTAAGCGTTTTATTTGCTATGACGATTATACAGCATACTCACACTTTGCTGTGTTGAGTGGCGCTGAATCTATTGTGGTTCCCGAAGACGGCGTATCTAAAGAGGCTTGGTTTCCAGATGAGGTCTCGAGGTATGGTATTGCTTATGGTACCGATGAGTCTGAGCTGGAGTGGGCACGCGAGACGGTCCCTATGTTGAAGGAGAGAATTGAGTCATTGAACGATGAATCAACTAAGCTAGTTTGTCAGTTTGTGCAAGAAACAGAAAACTATTTTTATTCTGGTAATTAGGTAGCGAGTCATGTCATATCTAACCGTTAATGAAATTAAGAGCCTCGGTTTTTCAAGTGTTGGTGAGAATGTTAGGATCTCAGATAAAGCGAGCATTTATAATCCGGGAAGTATATCGATCGGTAGTAACGTCAGAATTGATGACTTTTGTATATTGTCTGCTGGGAACGGTGGAATAAACATTGGAAACTTTGTACATCTAGCTGCATACTCATGTCTGATTGGTGCTGAAAACATTACGTTATCTGACTTTTCGGGTTTATCTTCAAGAGTATCAATTTTCTCTTCATCAGATGATTATTTAGGCTACGGAATGACTAACCCTACGGTTCCGGAGCAATTTACAAAGGTAAAATCGCTACCTGTATATCTGGGGAAACATGCAATTGTCGGAGCGCACTCTGTGCTTCTCCCTGGTTCAACGTTACAAGAAGGCACTGCTGTTGGAGCAAACTCTTTGGTTTCCGAACGATTAGAAAGTTGGAGTATTTACGCTGGAACACCTTGTATTAAGAAGGCAAGAAGAGCAAAAAAGATCCTTGATAAGGAAGTACAATTAAAAGCAATGCTCGAAAATATTAACTTTGAATAAAAGGCATAATTAAAAGTACCTACTTAAGGCTTTCGTTGGTACTCTCCCATGTCGAACTAAGCTCACAGGGAGAGTATTGAATTTATAAAAAAGAGGCTACTTATCCCTATAGTGCTTGCCAGTTATAATAGCATCTAATATGTACTTCTCTTTTTGATTGTCTGATTTTAACAATATATTCTTTAGTAGCTTTAGCACGTATACGAAAAGACTACTTTTAGACTTATAGTAACGGATTCGTAATCCTTTATCGTATGCTCGTTCTTTTTTTCTGAATTCAGACAGCGAATCTTTGCCAGATTCAAGTCTAGAGTAGGAATGCTCAAAGCCGGGTATTACCTTAATGTTGTCCAATAGACCTGCGGTTTCAACTCGAGTGAAAAAGGTTGCGTCTACACCATAAAGTAAAAATCTCTCATCAAAAACACTACCATAAGCTTTCTTGAGCGTATTCTGAAACTCTCTTCCTAAGACAATACCACTACCGACTGCCCTTATTTTTTTACATGGCTCAACGTGGTCTGGTGATTCTACCTTTTTCTTGTTGATTAAAGGGCTTTGTACTTCGCCATTATTTGTCAAAATAGGTACAAGGCACGAGTTGCTCGTAATTTCACTAATAGCAGATATGTAGTTGTCAGAGACGGTAGAGTCATCATCAAGAATGACACAATAACCATTGTTGTTATGCTCTAAAGCATAGTTATAAACTTTAGACAACGCAGCATTACTAATGTCTTGGTGCACGGTGATGCTGCCAAACTTTTTATGATATTTATCAGCAAGTTCGCTATCCACTAGTTGAGGGCCATTATTCCAAATCAATAAATCGAGATGACCTAAGTCATTAGGGTGATTCATCAAGGAATTAAGTGTTATCGAGTCCGCAACTGGCTTGTTATATAAAACAACTAATAGGGTGCCTTGTTCATTCATTTCTAGAAATTACCTATGTGAGTCATAGTAAGGTGAAGTGCATTGTTATCGAATGTAACGTTACTCTCGACTTGAGAATGACGCAGTAAATCAGTTACCTGCTCTGCCAGTAAAGAACTGTTTTCAATAACATGGATTTTATTAAGAGAGCGAAATTCTTCTACAATGTCTTTAAAGTTAAAGTAGCTTGGGCCATTTATGACAGGTAGCCCTAGAGCGATGGGTTCCAAAACATTGTGCCCACCAACTTTATCACCAACTAAGCTACCACCCATAAAACAGATATCCGCAGCGCCCATCAAGACCAGCATCTCACCCATGGTGTCTCCAAGGTACACTTGGGTCGACTCCGTTACTTCTGTTCGGCTTGTGCGTCGAGCGGCTTCAAAACCTAGCTTTTGGCACCGCTCAAATACATTATCGAATCGCTCCGGATGGCGAGGAACAAGGATTAAAAGTGCGTTCGGGTGAGATTCTAAGATTTTCTTGTGAGCTTCTAGCATTTGCTCATCTTCACCTTTATGAGTACTGGCAGCTATCCAAATTGGTCGCTTTATCCCAAGCTCAGTCCGTAGCGCTTTTCCTTTCTGTTTTACTTCCTCGGATATCTGAATATCAAACTTTATCGAGCCAGTAACAAAAAGTTTGTTTTTCTCGATACCTAAACGTTCGAAACGTTCTGCATCAGACTCTGTCTGACAAAGTACTTTATCCAAGCAAGGAACTAATAGGTTAAAAAGAGGCTGTACTTTTGCGTAGTTCTTACAGGACTTTTCAGAAAGGCGAGCGTTAACAACAGTAATCGGTATTTCTGAGTCATGGACAGTATGAAGAGTATTTGGCCAAAGCTCAGTTTCTATGATCAACATTTGCTTTGGTCGTATTGCTTTAAGAAAGCCTTTCACCGCAAAGCTAAAGTCGATAGGCATATAGCGGTGTTCAACTAAGTCGCCTAATTTAGCAATTTGCTCCGCACCAGTGCTGGTTGTGGTGGTGACCAAAATAGGTTGGGTTGGGTTTTGCTTTTTCAACTCTTTAATTAGGGGGATAGCGGCGATGCTTTCGCCTACTGAAACCGCATGAATCCAAATCGGGCGCTCAGTTGCCTCTAGCTTTGGTGTAATACCAAAATGCTCTCTCCATCGTTGACCAAACTTGGGCTTGTTTGGTTTGCTTTTATACAAACCAAACAATAGGAAAGGGGATGCAAGAGCGAGTAATAAAGTATAAAGAATACGAATTAGCATGAGCTTACAGTGATTGCTTCGAGTTTTTGAATGCTGTCTAGTACTTGCTTTGGGGATAGTTCAGTTAAACACTTGAGGTGCTTAAATTGACATTCACGTTTAAAGCATGGACGGCAGTCAATGTCGGTGTGAACAATCTCCACCTTTTCTGCAAGCGGTGGCGTGTACTTTGGAGATGTTGAACCATAGACTGCAACGACATTACAACCAACGGCGGCCGCTACGTGCATAAGACCAGAGTCATTGGCTACGACAGTTTGGCAGGCTGCCAGCAGATCCACCGCTTCAATCAAACTGGTTTGCCCAGCGAGAACGTGAATTCTCTGTTGAAGCTCAGCCGGTGCGAGCTGCTTAATGTTATTACAGGTATCAAGGTCCTTCTGAGAACCAAACAGCCATACTTGATGGCCGATCGTCGCCATTTGAGTAGCGACTTGTGCGTAATGTGCTTCTGGCCACTTTTTAGCAGGCCCAAATTCGGCACCTGGACACAGGCCTATGACTGGGAGCGTTTGGTCGAGAGAAAATTTGTTAAGCGTCCCTTGCTGAGTCTTTTTATCGATAGACAAGCTAGGTCTAGGAAGTGTTTCTAAGCCTCCCAAGGAGGACGAATCCAACATTTCAACCTTAGGGTAGGCTAAAGCGACATAACGCTCTACCATGTATTGAAAAGACTTTTTGTTAGGGCGAAGATCATTGAGTAGCCCATAACGCATTTCTCCTTTCCAGCCTGTGCGCTGTGGGATGTTTGCAAACCAAGGTATCAAAGCAGACTTCGCTGAGTTTGGCAGTACGTAAGCATGATCGTATTGCTTTTCACGCAGTGACTTACCAATCTCTCTGCGGCCAAGTAGATTAAACTCACCATGACCAAGAGGCATCTCAATCGCTTGATGGATCTCAGGCATACGTTCGAGGATCGGTTTACACCAGCCAGGAGCAATCACATCAATTTGGCTCTCTGGGTATTGCTGCTTCAAAACGATGTACAGTGATTGTGACATCACCATATCGCCAACCCAAGATGGGCCGATAATTAAGATCTTTTTCATTTTTCTACTTGCCAGTCAGTGTCATATCTCGGCTTGAAGATATTGTAATAGTTATTGCCATCTTCTTGAGAGTGTAAGAGCTGTAACACCCACATATATTGCTCATGCTTAGTGGAAACAAAGTACTCGATCGCTTTATTCGAAGTACGTGCGTCTTGCTCTTCGCCTTTGTCTAGCTCAAAGGCTGGTAAAATTTCGATATCGAACGACCCGTCTTCTGTATTCATAGAAGCAAACATAGGGAGCACTTTGGAGCGTGATAGCTTTGCAATTTTTCCAAGACCAGGAAGGGTTGCTTTTCGGGTGGCGAAAAAGTCCACGAACACACTATGCTCTGGACCGTGGTCTTGGTCTGGTAAGTAGTAACCAATATAGCCATCTCGAATAGACTTTAGGAAAGGCTTTATACCACCAGAGCGTTCATAAACTCGACCGCCATACTGAACTCGTTGTTTGTGCATCAACCAATCGCCGACTTCATTTTTCTGCTTTTTAGCCATTGCAGAAACCGGCATTCCCATAGAGGCTAACAAAATAGCTGGAATGTCGATCGCCCATGAGTGCGGTACCATCAAAATGACTTTTTCATCATTTTCGATATGCTTCTGCAAAATATCTAAGCCGCGAATTTGGCAGCGTTGCTGTAACCACTTTGGAGAACGTAAGGTAAGTAGGCTAAAGCGGAAAAAGAATAAAGCGGCTGTGTAAAGCGTCTTTTCGATGAGTGCTTCACGCTCTTCAAAGGTTTTGTCTGGGAAACATAGCTCAAAGTTAACCCGAGCTCTGTGGGCTGGACCTTTGCGTGATTTAGCCAATTTTTTTGCAATTGCTTTGGCTAGCCATTTTTGCACCCCTAATGGAAGAAGCGCCAACGGCATCGATAGTAGGGCGCCGAGCCAAGTTCCCCAGTATTTAGGCGCAAGAAAGTGACGCTCAAATTCAGGGTTATAAGCTTTTGGATCGAAATCATCACGTTGAACAGTCATGAAGTTTTAAGCACCTATTTTCGGAAGAGAGAACTGGAGACGTTTAGAAATGATACTCGTAAATGTATCAGAGTAAAGGTGGTAGAGGCTTCACTACCACCTTTGACAAGTATTAATGATTCTGAAGCGCAAGGTATTCAGCAACACCCTCAGCTACCGTCTTGAATTCTACATCGCAGCCAGCAGCACGAAGCTTAGTAAGGTCAGCTTGAGTGAATTCTTGGTAAGCGCCCTTTAGGTGTTCAGGGAATGGAATGGTTTGGATTTCCCCTTTGTTGTGATGTTTGATCACTGCTTTTGCCACTTCTTCAAAAGATTCAGCACGACCAGTACCGCAGTTGAAGATGCCAGAAACACCCTTTTCTAGGAACCAAAGGTTTACTTTGCTCACGTCACCAACGTAGATAAAGTCACGCTTGAAGGATTCACTACCAGCAAACAATTTAGGGTTTTCACCAGCATTGATCTGGTTATTTAGGTGGAAGGCTACTGACGCCATGCTGCCTTTGTGATCTTCGCGTGGGCCATATACATTGAAGTAACGGAAACCAGTGATTTGAGAGAGTTGCTCGCCATGCTCCTCTGCGTCTTTCCATAGGCGACGAACGTAGTTATCAAATTGCTGTTTCGAGTAGCCGTATACATTGAGTGCGCCTTCGTATTCACGCTCTTCAACAAACGTTTCTGTTTCACCGTATGTCGCAGCTGATGATGCGTATAGGAATGGAATTTCACGATCTAGACAGTAATGAAGCAACTCTTTTGAGTACTCATAGTTGTTTAGCATCATGTACTTACCATCCCACTCTGTGGTTGCAGAGCATGCACCTTCATGGAAAATAGCTTCGATTGGACCAAAATCATCACCCGCCATGATTTGGGTAAGGAAGTCATCACGATCCATGTAATCTGTGATGTCCAGATCAACTAAGTTCTTAAACTTTTTACCATTTTTTAGGTTGTCGACAACCAGAATATCATTCATACCAGCTGCGTTGAGAGCTTTAACAATGTTGCTGCCGATCATGCCAGCACCACCAGTTACGATGATCATAGAACTTCCACCATAGATTAAAATTTTCTCAGGAATTTTAGCAAGAAACGTAATACAGCGCTATTGAAGAGGTAAAGAAAGGTTATTGGAAGTAGGGCCTAGTAGCCTAGACCCTTACGTTAGTTACTTCTCATCAGAGTGGTTTGGTCGCTGGTACCAAGGGTTGCGTTCATCTGTTAGCTCGATCAAATTATATTTTCGATTCATTTTCTGACCACCATCACGCGTTAGTGGCTGCCAACTGAAGTTCGCTCGGTTGTTACTTGGCTTAACTGTCATGATGTCGTATGGAATTGAAATATAGAAGCCTTTGGTAAAACTGCCTTCACCAAATTCATCAGCTGATAAGTCACTCACAGACGCAAAGACGCCAGCTATTACGCCGCTCTTGAACTGCTTGGCAAAATTAAGCTGAGCACCTTTATCTCCACCTAAGAATTGGCCAACATCCAACTGGAACATTGTATCAGACATGAACTCCCACTGCGGAAAGTAGTAGCCTGATACAAAGCCAGTAAAGCCTTTATCAATGACTTGGAATGGATCACCATATTTTGGAACGTTCTGCCATTTATCAGTGTAAACGCCAAAGTAAC
This sequence comes from Vibrio sp. 1401, assembly GCF_033340295.1. Lineage (NCBI taxonomy): Bacteria > Pseudomonadati > Pseudomonadota > Gammaproteobacteria > Vibrionales > Vibrionaceae > Vibrio > Vibrio sp. 1401. Next base: position 23,158 of record NZ_JAWOWF010000027.1, on the reverse strand, counting down.
TTTGTGGGTCTCGTTGAGATATTAAGTTAACGTCAGCACCGATGGCCCAATTTGAACCTTGAGGGCGATATAGTAACTCTGTACCAACACCAGCAAACATACTCTCCAGGTAACCGGCGTAGAACTGCTGGTCTAGTGTATCTGAGTATTCCTGGAACCAAGTGAGCTGCAGGTTGGACATCGTGATGTCATGTTCGTTTTTGTAGGCACGAACCATGGTGCGTACACGAGGAATGGTTGTGCCATCTTCTGGCGTTATATAGTTAAATTTGTCGTAGTTGTTATACCAGTCCCAGTATAGCGAACCGCCTAATTCTAGGTTATCGGTTAACCAATAAGAGGCGCTGCCAGTCAAACCGACGCTGAATAGATAAAAGTCTTCTGCGCTTCCCAGTGTTTGAGTAACATTAGGTGCAACCCCCCAATCGATGCGTTCAAAACCATTATAAGTCGCTTCACCTTGTGGTTTTTGGTTTGATGTTGAAACCGCATCTTCGATTTTTGCATCGACATAGTTTACTTGAGCGTAATCTCGATATTTATCTTTAGAGATCACTGTTTGGTTTGTTATTAACCCACCATTTCGCTCATTAATGGTAAATGTATCAACACTCTCTGGCATTTGGTTGGCTAATACGGCAGCCGCTTTTTCATGCGCTTCGTCGCGGTCGCGGTACTTTTTCTGTTCACCGACAATCGATATCGTATCATCCTTCGCATAGATGTTGGTATTTTGATAACCCGCGATTTTATCTAAGTCTTCAGTAACACGTTCCCAATCCACCTGAGAAAGTTCAGCTGGTTGGTTATCTTCCACTTTTGGTGTTGGTGTATCACGCCAGAATGAAGGCATGTTATTGAAATTAGTGTATAGGTTAAAGCCTGCTACTAGTGTATCGCCACGCTCATAACTTAAGCGTAGATCGGCCATATGACCCAATCGGTATAACATACCGACGTTCCATGGAGTGTGCGGAGTCATGTCTACGCCACCGCGAACAAAAGGAAAGTCTTCACTGTAGTCGTTGCTGTCATATTCCAGCTTAAAGCGTAGTGGAGCGTACAAGGTTTGGTATTCTACTCCACCAAAGATAGCCGCAGGACCTTTAAACCAACGCTCAAAATCTACGCTGCCACCATTACCTTTATAATCGGATGGCCGATCACAGTAGCGATCTGATACTTTACAGGCAGCATTGTTGATATTGTCGCGCGTGCCTAAGTAACCCCAGCCCATACCTAAAGTAAAGTCGAACGTACCCAAGTTAGGGTTAGAGTAACGTTTGGTTGCAGCAAGAAACTCAGCATCAAATAGTCCAGTGCCAGCAAAATCACGCACACCGATAGAAAGCTCTGGTAAATACTGAGATTCCTCTAAGAGGCGGACTTTAAAGTCGACACCTTTATCGGTGTACTTTGTATCACCAGAAAAATCAGGGTCACTACTGTAGAATAAGTCATTGACTAAGGTGTAACGTAGGGTTGTTTCCAGCCATGGCATTACTTGTAGAGTGACATTGTAAAACTGATACTCATTACTGAAGGTGGCGGAAAAATTAAATTCACCTTCTGGCGCCATACGACCAGTCGGCATTTGCATCAGGCCTACACCGCCAAAATCCATCTGTGATGGTTGTAACGGTGGTGCTTCAAATGGCATATCTTGAGCCCAAGCTAATGCCGGACCCATTAACGAAAGGGTTAAAGTATTTCTAATTAGCGTCATAGCGGGCTCTTGATTGAGGTTGGCTTCAGTTGGGTAAGCAACTTAACAATATCCTGATCCATTTCAGAATGTTCAAATTCCTCAAAGGGGATATAAACCATAGTCAATGGTGGCAAGTAATATCGTGTCGTTAGCCAGGAACCGTGGTGTGGCTGAACGATGTTGCCATCTGGATAAATCAAAATTGGTGGGTATGCCAGTTCACCAATCTCGTGTTTTAGGTTGGTAATCTGTTGCTTTAAAGAGATGCCTGCTTGTTCTTTAACCGAGAAAACGTTATCTAAGTTACCAAGATAAATTACTTTTTCTTCTCGTGGCATGGATACAAGAGAGAATTCACCGTCGATCAAAGAATTTTTAAACTTATCTGAGCGAATGTTATCTAGATCAACAGCAGAAAATGCACGCGGAGCAAATTGATGCTTTTGTATGTATTTATAGAATGGGTGTGCGACCAGGTTATGCTGAATCATTTGATTCAAAACCGAGTTTTTAAGTGCGGTCGATTCACGCAACGCTTGTTTTGAGCCATCGAATAACGTTGTACCAAGAGGATATTGTAACACCAGGTCTTGCTGCTGTGCATGCTTTAGTACATCCGCGAAACGTGCTGGTTGTTCGAATCGTAACTGTTTGCCTACACCAATCAATTCAACGTTTAAATATGTAGTTTGATCTGGGGTTGATTGAGCGGAAGCAGGATTAACACTTGTGCTTGCCAACAGAGCGAAGCTTAATAAAGATAACAGTCGTTTATTCATGATTTGCTGTATCCTTTTAATATCGTTAACTCAATAGGTGCCATATTTGGACCTAAATGTTGACGGGTCTTCACGACTTGTCCGTCACCATCTACCCAATAAAGATTTTCAACGGTTTCAGAAAGACTAGGAAACTCAACAGATTCTCTATATACATGGGCTGACGTTGAAGACAGTGGAGTTGTGACCAATTCTTTACCTTGATAAGTGCGTGTGATGCGAGCAGGAAAGCCATAGCGGTATTGCTCAGCCCAGTCGTATGAAAGGACATACTCAGTATTTGATGCAGTATATCGAGGCACTTGGCCATAGACACCGGCAATATTATTCTTCTGTAAGCCAACGGTTTTAACGATATGGCCGTCTTCTGTTACTACCATTGTTTTGTCTGCGCTAACCCATTTCAACTGCGTTTTACCAGTTAGAGAGTTATGGTCTGCGAATGCTAAAACAACAAATACTTGTTTTTGACTTCCTAGTTTTAGGTATGCGCTGGCGTACGGTACGGTTTCAATTTCTTCAGGTGTGAGCTCGACATCGATGTAATTACCATAGGCTTCTTGGACGGTTGCGGTGACATCATTGAATTTTTGAGTACATCCGAACATAAGGCTAACGGCAGGTAGGACTAGTAGCAGGTGCTTCCACTTTTTGGCTCGAAAGATATTCATGATTCCCTCTTGAAAGTAAAATCGCCCTGAATAATTCAGGGCGATTATCTACTCAATACTTAACTAAAATTAGTTAGTATTAGTATTAACAGTGGTCGTAGTAGTGTCGCTGTCTGTCGCTGCAACTGCTACAACAGTTGCTGCCGCCGCTGCACCAACACCTACTGCAACTTCACCACTAGCAAGAGCAGATGCGCCTTCAGTTGTGCCTGCTTCAGGTGCTGCGAATGCTGTTGACGCACTTAGAGCCATAAGAATAGCCAGAGCTGTATTCTTCATTATTTATCCTTGTTATATCCGGTATATAAAACATCGATGTTTGGGAGCATAAAATCATGCCCAAGATCTATTCTAGTTAAAAAATCATCAGCATGTAAATAGTTTCGTATCTATTAGGTTGTTAATTTTAAGAAAATAAACAACCTAGGGAAGGGAGAGGGGCTTGGATTCTAGGTTTACGCGTTGCGGTATCTGTACGTTATTCTTCGCTTGTACTTGTTGTATAGAATACTGAAAAGGCAGCTTTCGCGTAATCTGTATTTCCTAAGGTTGTCTTCCTGAACAGCGACGAAGGAGAGCTATTAAGCTTTTGCTGCTCGAGTTTGTTGTGGTTGAATGTATGTCTCGGATTACGCATTTATTGTCAGTAGATTCCTGATGTCGCTATGACTCCTCGGAATGACGGGGAAGAGAAAGATGTAAAGTGAGGTTTAGGGGAAGGGCAGGGGCTAGGCTTTAGGTTCAGGTGTGTACTGTCTTGGAATACTGATTACAGAAGTGTTTTACATCGTGATTGGGTGGTTGGAAAATAATCCGTAATCCGTAATCCGTAATCCGTAATCCGTAATCCGTAATCCGTAATCCGTAATCCCAAACGACAAATTACTAACTTGACGGTTACCTCGATAGTCAGAACACTCTCCACCTAGACCTTTTCTAAAAACGAGTATCCCATTCTTACATTCTAGACATATTCGCCCTCTTGCTGTTTACTGTCATTCCATGCATAATTTGGCAGCTTTGTAGAGCACTTTAAATCATGATTTTTTTGGTTTAATCTCACAAGCTGAAGGCTTAAATAAAAATATTTATATAAATAAACCGAGAAATGAATCGGTAATCAGCGAACAGTGGCTAACGCGTAAGTGCCGCAGGGCGGTAGCGTGGAACGCGAGATATTTAACATGCCTTACTGCTCGCTTTAAGCGCTGCGGTAGGTCGATATATAGGGAACAATTACGTGATTAATAAACGACCATGGCTAGGGGCGTTGAGTGCAATCAGCTTAGGATTGTGCTCTTTTTCTGCTTCGGCTGATTTTTATGCAGGTGCGTTATTGAGTTACTCTAACGCCGAATATCACCACACCACCTCATCTTCAGTAGCTGAAGGAAGCCCTTTTCTTCTTCAAGCTCAAGCTGGCTACTTCTTCAATGATTACCTCGGATTCGAAGCCCGTTACGGCACCTCTCTTGAACGCGATGGTGGATTAGCTGTCGATAGTATAGTAAGCGGCTTTACCAAGTTTAATATTCCAGTCTCTGACCGAGTCGCCCTATATGGATTGGCAGGTTACTCCAGTGTGCAAATTGATCAACAAAATGTTGGATCTGGTAAAGATCAGGGCTTTAGCTTTGGTATGGGCGCGCATTACGCGCTCGATAAGCAAAGTGCCATTGTCTTTGAATTTATTGATAGCCTCGCAGAAGATAAAGTCCGTCTGAATGGAATTTCGCTTGGCTTCCAGCACCGGTTTTAATTAAAAACCTAGCGCCTAGGTCATTGTGTCTAGGTTTTTCACTTCATTATATTATAGCGATCGATCATGCTTAAAGGATATTTCTCCATTGCGGTTTGTGTATTGGCCAGTATGCTTGCGCCATACACGTTAGCGCAGAACCCAACTCCAGAACAAATTCAAATGTTTAAGAGCTTACCAGCCAGTCAGCAACAAGCACTGGCAAGTAAGTATGGTATTTCCATCCCATCAGCATCTTCTCAGCCAGATACTTACCAAAACCCACAGGTGATTGAGCCTCGTACTCCTGTGAACGACAATGAACAAAATAGGAAAGTAAATCAGAAAAACCAAGAGACAGGGTTAAAACGCTTTGGGTTAGAACTTTTTGCAGGCTCACCAAGTACATTTGCTCCTATTAGCGATGTTCCAGTACCGGCTGACTATACGGTTGGTGCGGGTGACGAGATCGTTATCCAGTTATTCGGTAAAGAGAATACCACTCATCGTCTTCGTGTTAACCGTGCAGGTATCATCAATTTCCCGTCATTGGGTCCAGTGCAAGTGGCGGGCATGAGCTTTTCTGAAGTGCGTGATTCACTAAACCAGCGTGTACAAGAGCAGATGATTGGTGTACGTAGCGACATCTCATTGGGTGAAATGCGTACCATGCAAGTGTTTGTCATGGGCGATGCGTACAAACCGGGCGCGTATACCGTGAGTGCTCTATCGACGATTTCTCAGGCGATTTACTACAGTGGTGGCTTTGGCGAAAGTGGTGCGCTGCGTAATATTCAGTTGAAGCGTGATGGTCAAGTTATTCGCAATCTAGACATGTACGATTTGCTTCTAAACGGCGATGCTCGTAACGATGTGCGCTTAATGCCAGGGGATGTGGTGTTTATTGGCTCGGTGGCACAAACCGTTTCAATTGATGGTGAAGTTAACCGCCCAGCTATATATGAAGTAAAACCGGGTGAAACTTACAAACAATTAATTCAAATGGCGGGTGGTTTTACAGCCAATGCCTTCTTTGAACAAATCGATATAAAACGCTTTGGCACTGAAGGTAGCCGAGAAGCATTAACGCTGAACTTTATTAACGCCCAAGACCAACAAGCGAAAGTTAAAGTGGGTGATGAAGTCAATGTGCTGAAAAAAAGCGCAGAGTTAACTCGCTATGTTCAAATAGAAGGTGACGTACGCCATCCTGGCTTTGTTGAATGGAATAGCGGACTACGGATTGCAGACCTTTTTCACTCTGTTGACTCTTCCTTCAACTCAACTGCAGATGTTAATTACGCCGTAGTCGTACGAGAAGTCAATCCGCAACGAGATATAGAAGTCCATCAAGTTAACCTTGCAAAAGCGATCTTATCGCCAGGCAGCAAAGATAACATACAACTTAATTCTCGTGACCGAGTATTGGTCTTTAACCGATTAAGCATTACGAATGTTGAATCGTTATTAGAAACTGAAGATAAAGCGAAGAGTTTAGAACAAGCTCAGGAGAAAGAACGTGAGCAAGCTGTTGAGTCGGCGAAAAATGTTTCTCAGACTGACATTCGTATGATGTGGCAAGGTAAGCCTGTTTCAAGAGAGCAACTTAATAGTTTAAAACAGAACACTCGTACAGCTTTATTAGCTCCTGTTTTACTTAAGCTGCAGCAGCAAGCTCGATTGGGCATACCACCACAAATCGTTGAAGTAACAGGCGAAGTAAAATATCCAGGACGCTACCCAATTACTTCACGTATGACAGTATCTATCCTATTAGAGGCTGCAGGTGGTTTGACTTATAGTGCTTTCAGCAATGCAGAGCTTGCGCGAAGCACCATTAATAACCTTGATGAAAGAGCATCTGTTGGTATAGAGCGAATTAATCTTATTAAGGCCATTCAAGGTGACATTAACCATGATGTAATTATTAGTGGAAGAGATAGATTAAACGTTCTCCAAAAGCAGGATGTGAAATTGCAAAGCACAGTGACTTTGCAAGGCGAAGTTCGCTTCCCGGGTAACTATACTGTACGCCAAGGTGAAACGCTCGGAGAGCTACTCGAGCGCGCTGGTGGTCTTACTGAGTTTGCTCACCCTCAAGGGGCAATATTTACTCGTGAAGCACTTCGACTAAAAGAGCAGAAGCTACTTAACGAGTATGCTGCTGACGTGCGTGCAGAAACAGCCAAGAAGACTTTCCGTGCCGACAGTAACTTAGGTTCCATTATTTCTGACCCAGATAAAACACTGAAATTTGTCGAGGAAGCTAGTCGCAGCAAAGCACTTGGCCGTATGGTCGTTCAGCTCAATCGTATTATTAAAGATGAGCGTTCTGCTGACTTTATGCTAGAAGACGGCGATTTCCTATTTGTGCCGACCTTCCGTAACACCGTATCGATTATGGGTGAAGTTCAGGTTCCAATTACTTATCTACGAGATAGTAAGTTGGATGTGGATGATTACCTGAACAAAGCGGGTGGTGCGAAAAAACAAGCAGATGAAGACCGTATTTTCGTCGTACGTGCCGACGGCTCTGTTTATAAACCGACGTCAGGCTACTGGTTTGGTAATAACAATGAAGAGCTAAGTGCCGGTGATACGATTGTTGTTCCAATAGATACGGACTACCGTGACGCGCTGAGCACTTGGACTGCCGCAACGCAAATCCTTTACCAAACAGGTGTAGCAATCAACGCATTGAAGTAAAAAAGCTTCGGTCCTAGGGGCTAGGTCTCTGGGACCAAACACCTCTTACTTCGCTTCAAAAGTAAGAAGGTATGGCTCGAAGTGCTTCGTATAGGAAATATAAAACGTCATTCCAGCGAGGCTAGGAATCGAATCAACACGCTCTCGATAGCTGAAAGTCATATCTTCAATGGATAATCGCTGTACAACGAAATTATCCTAATTCACCAATCTTCAAACCTAGAATTAGTACTAGATTCTGGGCTGCTAGGACTTTTTTAACCCTATGGAACCACACAAAGAACCACAACCAAATTATTTACCCTATCCCCCGCAGACTCCTGTTGCTGATGATGAGATCGATCTGCGTGAATTGTTCAAGGCTATCTGGAAAGGTAAATGGCTCATCATCACCACAACGTTTGTATTTGCGGTCGCTTCGGTATTGTACGCGTTAAGCCTACCGAACATTTACAAAGCTGATGCTTTACTAGCCCCGGCAGAAAGCTCAAACGGTGGCGGTTTAGCAAAAATGGCCGGTCAACTTGGTGGCCTAGCGGCATTAGCTGGGGTTAATCTTGGTAGTGGTGAAACTTCTCAAACCGATCTTGCAGTCCAAGTCATAAAGTCTCGCCAGTTTGTAGGCGAATTCATCAATAAACATGACTTGCTAGTGCCGTTAATGGCAGCAAAAGACTGGGATTTATCTAATAACCAATTAGTTTTAGATGAAGAACTATATGATCAGAATACTGGTAAGTGGTTACGCGAGCCCGAAGGTCTTCGCGGTGCAAAACCAACAGCGCAAGAGGCTTTTGAACGTTTCAGTAAAGATATCTTAAGTGTAAATCAAGATAAAGAGAGTGGTTTATACACAGTATCGGTGAAGCATTACTCTCCTTATGTTGCTCAGCAATGGGTTAACTGGCTGATTGAAGATATAAACAAAGTAATGCGTGAACGTACTATTGCAGAAACTTCTCAAAACTTGGCTTATCTGAATACTCAGCTACAGAAAACGGCTGTAGCCGATATGCAAAGCACGTTTTACAAGCTTATAGAAGAACAAACCAAAAGCTTAATGCTGGCTGAAGTTCAAGAAGAGTTTGTATTCAAGGTAGTAGATCCAGCCGTTGTTCCAGAAATAAAAGATGGTCCTAAGCGAGCGCTGATCTGTGTATTAGGAACTTTACTGGGCGGAATGCTAGGTGTTGCAATCGTGCTAGTACGATTTGCGTTTCGTAAGGATGAAGATATAGAGGACCTAGCATCCAGAGCCTAGGCTCTACAGAAGCCATTGGGGCGGGTTTAGGAAACTAGGCGAAAATAAGCAATTACAATGAGATAGTGAAAGTGGACTGTCTCAAAATGAATAAAAAGTGTCTCAATTGACTTGATTGTCTGAGATGAAAAAACGATTATATTCAACAAGCAGGTGAGCTTTGAGAAATTGAAAAGAAAAGTAATCAGGGCAGGCAGGGCAATCGCATGAATATGCCCATTTTTAAAGGGCTTTCGTCAAATTAGTATCTTCTAATTTACAAGGTGTTTCTTTAACATTCATCACAACATTTGTAACTCATCAAGGATCAATTTGTAGATCATTTTGAGTGTTTTTTAATGGTTCTGTACTTAAACGGAGCCAAATTATGACGACAATAACGAACCCATTTATGCATTTTGAAGTGATAAAAGATTACCGGCAAGCCGCGAAAGTGGAACACAAATTGTCAGACATTATCTTGCTGACGATTTGTGGTGTTCTATCCGGTTTTGATACATGGGAAGGTATCTGTGATTTTGGTGAAAGCCGAACCGATTTTCTTAAGTCACTGGGTGATTTTAAGAATGGGATTCCGTCGTCAGATACTATCGCACGTGTCATGGGTATGGTGAGTCCGTCAGCGATGCAAAAGGCATTCATCAGTTGGATGAAAGATTGTCATCAAATTACCGATGGTGAAGTCGTTGCGATTGATGGTAAAACCGTTCGAGGCTCTTACAACAAATCAGAAGAACGCTCTGCAATTCATATGGTGAACGCCTTTGCAACCGCGCAAGGCCTTTGTCTTGGTCAATCGAAAGTTGATGACAAGACGAATGAGATCACTGAAATTCCCAAGTTATTGGAATTGCTAAATATCTCTGGTTGTTTAGTCACTATTGATGCGATGGGATGCCAGAAAAAAATTGCCCAAAAGATAGTGGATAAAAATGCCGATTACTTGCTTGCTGTAAAGGGAAATCAAGGCACTTTGGAGAAAGCGATAGGTGAATTTTATCGCCCCTCGATGCTGCAGGAATTTGCAGAGGGAGACAGTTATGTGAGTCAAGAAAAAGGGCATGGGCGTGAGGAAACACGCTGTGCATTAGTGACGAATGAGCTGTCATTTTTAGGTGATTTAGAGCATGAATGGCCGGCGCTAAAAAGCGTGGGTATCATGGTTAATATGCGTAAAACAGAAGGGTCCGCGACAGAGGAAGATATGTCGGTTCGCTTTTACATCAGTTCAAAGAAACTTAGTGCGAAAGAACTGCATGATGCAACGCGTTCTCACTGGGGAATCGAGTCGATGCACTGGCAGTTGGATGTTAGTTTCAGAGAAGATGCATGTCGCATTCGAGTCGATGATCGCGCAGAGGCTTTTTCAAGGATCAGACAGGCGTGTTTGAACCTTTTAAAGCAAGAAACGAGCTTTAAGGGAGGCATTCAACGTAAACGAATGAAGTGTGCGATGGATGTAAACTACTTAAGCAAGGTTCTCAGAGCCCTTGAATAACGGGGATGTTCATGCGATTTCCGTGTCAGGGCAGGGCAATCGCATGAATATGCCCATTTTTAAAGGGCTTTCGTCAAATTAGTATCTTCTAATTTACAAGGTGTTTCTTTAACATTCATCACAACATTTGTAACTCATCAAGGATCAATTTGTAGATCATTTTGAGTGTTTTTTAATGGTTCTGTACTTAAACGGAGCCAAATTATGACGACAATAACGAACCCATTTATGCATTTTGAAGTGATAAAAGATTACCGGCAAGCCGCGAAAGTGGAACACAAATTGTCAGACATTATCTTGCTGACGATTTGTGGTGTTCTATCCGGTTTTGATACATGGGAAGGTATCTGTGATTTTGGTGAAAGCCGAACCGATTTTCTTAAGTCACTGGGTGATTTTAAGAATGGGATTCCGTCGTCAGATACTATCGCACGTGTCATGGGTATGGTGAGTCCGTCAGCGATGCAAAAGGCATTCATCAGTTGGATGAAAGATTGTCATCAAATTACCGATGGTGAAGTCGTTGCGATTGATGGTAAAACCGTTCGAGGCTCTTACAACAAATCAGAAGAACGCTCTGCAATTCATATGGTGAACGCCTTTGCAACCGCGCAAGGCCTTTGTCTTGGTCAATCGAAAGTTGATGACAAGACGAATGAGATCACTGAAATTCCCAAGTTATTGGAATTGCTAAATATCTCTGGTTGTTTAGTCACTATTGATGCGATGGGATGCCAGAAAAAAATTGCCCAAAAGATAGTGGATAAAAATGCCGATTACTTGCTTGCTGTAAAGGGAAATCAAGGCACTTTGGAGAAAGCGATAGGTGAATTTTATCGCCCCTCGATGCTGCAGGAATTTGCAGAGGGAGACAGTTATGTGAGTCAAGAAAAAGGGCATGGGCGTGAGGAAACACGCTGTGCATTAGTGACGAATGAGCTGTCATTTTTAGGTGATTTAGAGCATGAATGGCCGGCGCTAAAAAGCGTGGGTATCATGGTTAATATGCGTAAAACAGAAGGGTCCGCGACAGAGGAAGATATGTCGGTTCGCTTTTACATCAGTTCAAAGAAACTTAGTGCGAAAGAACTGCATGATGCAACGCGTTCTCACTGGGGAATCGAGTCGATGCACTGGCAGTTGGATGTTAGTTTCAGAGAAGATGCATGTCGCATTCGAGTCGATGATCGCGCAGAGGCTTTTTCAAGGATCAGACAGGCGTGTTTGAACCTTTTAAAGCAAGAAACGAGCTTTAAGGGAGGCATTCAACGTAAACGAATGAAGTGTGCGATGGATGTAAACTACTTAAGCAAGGTTCTCAGAGCCCTTGAATAACGGGGATGTTCATGCGATTTCCGTGGGGCACCTTAGGTATACGTTACTTTATCTCATCAAAAGCCCTGACACCGGAAGAGTTTGGTCAGCTTTGTCGTGGACACTGGCAGATAGAAAGTATGCACTGGTGGTTAGATTCAGTGATGAGAGAAGATGACTGTCGTATCATGCTTAAGTAAGCAGCACAAAACTTATCCCGAATTCGTCAGATGTGCCTGAATATGATTAAGCTTTATCCAGAGAAAGGGACTCTAAAACGACGACAAATGAGATGTGCTTTAGATACGAGTTATAGAGAGAAGATCTTATTTGGTGGTTAAAAAACATTCATGCGGGAACCCTGAATGTGCATGAATTTTATCAAGCTTGTAGAGATGAAAGGGACATTAAAACGGCGCCAATTAAAATGCGTGTTAAATCTTGAGTTCCGAGAGAGAGCTTTGTTTGTGACTTAAGGTGTTTTAACGATTTTGTAACTCATGCGGGAACCCTGTTTATTGACGGGGATGTTCATGATTTTTCCGTGAGTGATCTTGTGTTAGAAATGGTATTTTGTATTCTGGGTATGATAAAAACGGGATAAGAGAATTATGAAATCTGTTAAATTAAAGAGTAAAAAAGTTGTACTAACATATGGTACATTTGATATGTTCCACGTTGGTCATGTTAGATTATTAAAGAGATTAAAAACTGGTGCTGACATGTTGATTGTAGGGTTATCTACCGATGAGTTTAATCGAATAAAAGGAAAGACATCGTTCTTCTCTTATCAGGAAAGAAAAGAAATTTTAGAAAGTTGTCGTTACGTTGACTTAGTTGTACCAGAGGAAAGATGGGAACAGAAAGTTGATGATGTGACTAAATATTCTGTCACTACTTTTGCAATTGGAAATGATTGGGAAGGCGAATTTGATTTTTTAAAAAAACAATGCGAAGTTAAGTATTTAGAACGAACAAAGGATATTTCAACAACAAAAATTAAAACCGAACTAGCAAAGTTAAATAATGATAAAATAGATGATATAGAAAATCAAATTAAAATAATGATTGATGTCTTAAGAACAATGAGTACCTCAGATGATACCTGCTCAAAGATAACTATCTAATGCAAGTAGTGAAAAATATAGGGTATCTGTTTATTGTCAACTTTGCTAATTATGTAATTCCTTTAGTATTAGTTCCTTATGCAATAAGTACAATTGGTGTTGATGGTTTCGGAAAATTCTCTATAGCGCTGGCGATATTTTCTTATGGTGTTTTAATAACTGAATTCGGAATGAATTTAACTGTTACAAAAATACTATGCCAATCAGCTAGTGAAGATAATGATGATATAATTAGTGCTGTAGTTACTATAAAAATATTTATATATGCAGCAGTGACGACTGTATTAATTACTGGGTGTTTGATTTTTAAATCTGATGATTTGTACCTCTATCTGTCGTTATCGCTATATTTGTTTGGCTTCACATTTTCACCGTTGTGGTACTTTCAATATAAAGAGAATATGAAAGTGGTAACATTATATAATGTTATTCCAAAGCTCATTGTGTTGCCTCTTATTTTTGTTTTCGTTAAAAGTAAAGATGATTTATTTTTATACGGGTTCATATGGAGTTTTTCATTTTTCTTATCAGGGATTATAGGGTTAGTAATTCTATTTCAAAACTTTCAATTTAAACTTCCACGAATAGAAGTTGTAAAAAGAGTTATATATGAGAGCTTGCCCATATTTTTTTCTCAAGTTAGCGTAAAAATATATTCCACGTCTAATGTGTTAGTAGCAGGGCTCATGATTGGTGACGTTGCTGCTGGTATTTTCGCTGCAGTAGAGAAGCTAATTCGTGGTGGTGTTTCATTATTATCACCAATTCACTCAGTCCTATATCCTAGGTTAAATATTAAGTTAAAAGAAAACACTAATGAGTATTGTTACTTAGTTAAGATGCTAGTTACTATTCAATTTTTCTTAACAGCAGGAGTTTACATAGCAGTAAATATACTTAATGATCATATTTTGCTTTTATTCTTTGGCGAGGTAATCGATTTTACTAGTGTAAACTTTTCCATTGTTTATCTTTTATTAATTATTATACCTATGAGTAATGTGTTTGGTACCTTGATATTATTGCCTAATGGAGAGAATAAAGGCTTTTTTAAAGTTTTATCAATATCTGCTGCTCTTCATTTAGTCTTACTCCCAGTTGTAACTTATTTCTGGAAATTAAAAGGTGTATTTTTGATTTACACGTTTACTGAATCGTTGGTTTTACTTCTTTTAGTACTATTGGTAAAAGAAAAAAAAATACTAACAAATATGTTTGTAAAATGTTAGAGAGCAAATGTAGGTATATTATGGTTGATATTAGAGTGGTTTCATTGAAATATTCCGAGAGACGAAGTAGTTTTTCATTAGATCGATTAAAATATGATTTCTTTGATGCGGTAGAAGGCGATTCGGAGAGTACGTTTAATGAAAACTTAGCTATGTTGATATATGGAAGGAAGTTACGTAGAGGTGAGATTGGCTGTACATTGAGTCATTACAATCTAGCGAAGATGCATTCTAACTCTAATGAAGATTGGTTGTGTGTGCTTGAAGATGATGCAACTATAAAAGATAATTTAGTTGAGCTCATTAATAATTTGCCTGCAAAAGATTCAATTGCAAAAATATTGCTTTTAGGTCATTCTAAAACTAGAGAACAAGACTTGATAATCCAAAGGCTGAAGCAACCTTTGAATAATAAATGTGTTATTTCAGGTGTGGAATTTGGAGAATCTAAAGTTAATTTTTGTGGCACGGTTGGATACGTTATTAATAAATCTGCTGCAAAAATTATTGCTAAGCAGGACAGTGTATTTTGGTTAGCAGATGATTTTAATGTTTTATCAAATATGGGAATAAAGGTTTTACACCCATCGATACCCTTGGTTTATGAAGATCTGAGATATGTCAGTACTACAGGCAATGAAATTACATATTATCATAGTATAAAAGAACATTTTTTTCATAATGTTTATGTGGTATTTAAAAGTCAAATTAAGCGATTGTTAGGTAAATTATGATGTTAAGAGCTTTAGATGTCATTTTACTTCCATTTTTATTGTTCATCGTTTTGCTGCTTTCTTTGTTTAGACTGAGACAGTCGTACTGTTTCTATTCGCCGGTAGGTTTAAATGGGTCAATAAAAAATTTGTATAGCTATTATAATTTTAAAGGAAAGATCACCTATGAACTCTACTCAAATAATGATTTTTCCACTTATGTGAGAAATGTTATCTGTATTTTGAGGAGTAAACATGTTTTTTTAACTCATGGTGTCGGCGGGTTACCTTTAATTTTGTTTTCAAGCGTGAGGATTCAGTTATGGCATGGGATACCGCTAAAAAAAATCCTCTTAGATAATGAAAATGACAGTAAAAGGGAAAAGTCATTAATGTTTTTTATTTTGTATAAGTTAAGGATATATTTATCGTACAACTTCTTAATAACCGGTAGGGGCGAAGCAAGCGATGTCTTGGTTAACTCTTTTGGCTTTCCTGAAACTAAAGTGAAAAGAGTTTCTGGCTATATTTCTAATTACCTTTTGGATGTGAACGATCTTAGAATAGCAAGAAACAAATCCGATATTGCTTATTTGCCAACATGGCGGGAGAGTGATGATGCTACTACTAATATTTTTAATTTAATTTATTGCAAAAAATTAGACAATATCTTGGGTTCTTATGATAAGAAATTAACTATTTACCCTCATCCATACGATAGGGATTTATATTATCATTTGGAAGAAAAAAACCCTAATTTTGGTAAATTAAAAAATATAGAGTTAAGTAAAGAGTCAGTAAATGTTGGAAGCTATAATAAAATTATAACTGATTATTCTAGTATAGCGTTTGAGGCTATGCATTATGGCGTTGATGTTGCTTTTTTCTGTCCAGATTTGATGGATTATGTATCTTCAGGGCGTGAAATGTATGACTACTTTTACAAGCTGCACATTTTAACTAAAATCGAGGACTTGGAAGCTTACATTGTTAATAAAGATCCTTCCGATTTAGAAAATCTAGAAAAAATTTACACATATAATGAAAGACCAGCAGAACAAATATATGAACTATTTTAGTAATTTGGTATCAATTGTTGTTCCTGTGCACAATGGAGGACAGACACTTGAACAATGTATTGAGTCAGTATTAACACAAACATATGAGCACTTTGAATTACTACTTTGCCTTGATAATTGCAATGATGACTCAGCTGATATTGCTGCTTTCTATGCTAAAAAAGATTCAAGAGTAGCTTATTTTGAATTAGGCAAAGATGAAGGGGGGGGGGCTGCAAGAACTAGAAATTATGGAATAGAAAATGCTAAAGGAAGGTTTTTAGCATTTTTAGACTGTGATGATTTTTGGGAGTCAAATAAGCTGAAGCATCAAATTAGCGAAGTTTATCAAGGTTTTAACTTTATATATACAGCTTACAGAACCTATTTGGATGAGATGTATGTGGGGGAGTTCTTACCAAAAAAAACAAATTATAATAGGTTGTTGAAAACATGTGACATTGGTTGTTCAACAGTTCTAATTGATCGTGATGTATTCCCTGATATAATATTTCCAATTATAGCTAAAGAAGATTATGCATTATGGCTTGATATGTTTTCGTCAGGAAAGATTAAACCTAAACGAATAAAAGAGAAATTGGTAACTTACAGGTTGTCATCCAGTTCAGTTTCTTCAAATAAATTTCTTGAGTTGAAGCGGCAATTTAAAGTATTACGTAAAATCGCAAAGCTTAATTTTATTCATGCACTTTGGTGTATTGTTAATTATGCGTTTTGGGGTTTAATTAAACATAATAAACAGTATAGGTAAGAATCTGTGCTTTCAATAGGCATTTCCACGATGAACGCTGGTATCTTTAATGTTGTTAATATTATTGATACAATACCAGAACATATATCCTTATTTGTTAATCATCAAGTTCTTGATGATAAAGATTACAGCGTTGAATATGATAATATAAAAGTAAAAAAGAATAATGCATTTGTTTTAGTTGACGAAAAAAAGGGCTTATCAAGAAGTCGAAATACATTAATTAATGCTGCTTATAAAGCTGAACATAGTTACCTTCTTATTTCTGATGATGATGTTTTGTTTAATACAGAGCAACTTAAAGAGTTATCTATATATTTAGGTAGGTTTGGCAATATGTCGACCAGCTATTGGCTACGATCTATTACCAAAGATGGAGTCTTGAGGAAAGTTTATCCGAAAAATGGTAAGGTTATTGCTAGATCAAGTTTATTTAAAGTGGCATCTATAGAGCTTTGTCTTAATCTTAGGTTTGTTAAACAAAATAGGTTATATTTTGATACCAACTTTGGGTTAGGAACAAATTGTAGGGCGGGAGAGGAGCCGATCTTTATCTCTGATTGTTTAAAAAGGGGCATGATATTTATGCATTTAGGTCTCTACCCTGCAATTCATCCGATAGAAGGGACCGGGTCTTTAGTTAATAATGATTTAGGACTTATGACTGACCGTGCATTGATTTTCTCAAGGATGTTCGGTAGCTTCTGGGGCTTATTAGTTTTTTTTGTTTTTTTTCTTAAAAAAAAGATTAAAAGAGAAACTAGCTTAAGCTACATAGCTGTATTTACAGGTGCGGTTAAGAAAGTATATGAAAAATTATAGCGAATATGTGTCCGTTATAGATATAACCTCTTTTCTTTGGTTTTGTATTTTCTCTTTATTGATAGTGAAATTAACTAGATCTTTCAGTGAGAGAAATCAGTTATATTTTCTTGTTTTTTTTCTCATTCACTGTATATTGTCACTGGTTTTCATCTATAGTTCTCCATTACCAGAGTTTTCTGATACTCATACTTTTGCTAAATTAGTGAAAGCTACAGAGTGGAATATTGTACAAAGTAAAGGTGTTGAATTTTGGTTTTATCTTTCTTATTTATTTAGATTAGCTTCAGGTTTTTCATTAGTTTCATATCTTTTTTTGCAGGTTTTTTTCTTTTATTTATCTGTAATTATGATGCTTTTGGCATTCGAGAATTTTGAAAACAATAAAGCATCAAATAGAAGCGTATCAATATATATTCTTTTAGTCTCTTTATTTCCTTCTGTTTTGTTATATATTGATCAGCCATTAAGAGAGGCTTGGCTTTTGTTAGGGTTCTCACTTTCGCTATTTTCGATTTCTTTGATCAAGCTTAAAGGAGGAAAAGTTAAGTATATTAACTTATTGTTTATTGGTTGTGTTTTAACAATATTAACAAGGCCTCAGTTGATAATTTGCTATACATTATTATATTTGTTTTTCATCGGTGTATCGAGGAGAAACTTTATTTTCATTGTAGTAATGTTTGCTCTTTCACCTTTTGCATTTACCGCATTAACTGGTTATGACTTTGAACCTGCTTTTTTTGCTTATATTAGAAATTCTCAAATTTCTAATAGCCCTGTAGACTCGGTATATGGTTCAGTTGAGTGGAATAGCTTTATTGATATTATTTTTGACATGCCTCTTTTGACGTTACAGTTTATACTTTCGCCTTTGCCTATTTTACACAATAACGCTTTTGTTAGTATGAAAGCTTTGGCTTTAGTTTTTTTGTATATGGTTGTGATATTTTTCTTTGCAGCTATGTCTAATTCTAAGAGCAAATACAAATATTTTTTGGTATATATGTCTTTCTCTGTTATTTTTTCTGTTTGGGAGTTTTATATTGGAGCTGCTATAAGACATAGGTTCCCACTTGATTTGTTATTTTTTCCACTTGCAGCTAATTACTTAAGCGGAGTTAGGGGGGGGGATGAGAGGTAGAGTTATATATGTTGGTGATTTCAATTCTAACAATGGACCATCAAGTGTTGATATATCTTTAGTCGCTGAGTTAGATGTATTAAAGTGGCAATCTACAAATAAGAATATTGTAAGTTTATTTTTGAAAACTATTTTGGCAAAGCATGTTCATGTTTCAGGGGTTTCTTTTGTTGGGGTGTTTGCAATATTATTTTCAAGGTTGTTTTTTGTAGATTGTTCATATAAGGCTCACGGTTTATTAAGGCATGAAAAAAATTATCGAAAGATAAAAAAATATAGGTGCCTACTTGAACTTTTTTTGCTCTTTTTTTCAAAAAAGATAATTTTTGTTTCAACGATTTTAAAGACTCAGTTTATTGAGCTTTATTGTTTTGGCACTGGAAAGTTATTTGTTATTCCTAACCCTATTCCGACTCGGGCAGTAAAGAATACTACGGGTATACATTTAGGTAAGGAAAATCATATTGTCTTAATTGGCGGTGGGAGGCCAGAAAAGAGAATTGCTAATGTTTGTAATGTAATTCATAAGTTACTGATAGAAAGAAGGTTACCTGCTAACTTGAAGGTTATAGTTTTTGGTGAAGATGGGCGTGACACTAATCTGATTAAATCGTTTACCTTTGTGGAATATATGGGGTTTCAAAGTAAGGAAACACTAGCTTTTCATATGGAACGTTCAAAGTTATTTATACTAAATAGTGAATTTGAAAGTTTTTCATTGTCAATATTTGAAGCTCTTAATCTTGGCGCTAAAGTCTTATGTTCAGTTAATATCGGAGCTCTTGACTATGTAAAACAAGCCGATGACTTATATTTGATTGATTCTGGTAATATCAGTTCTTTTGCAGAGTCTATTTTGTTTGCTTATAACGCTGAGTTACACAATAGTGGTTTTTTATTGAGAAGTGAATGCTTGAAAGATGCTATTGTTTTTGAGTACAATAAAATATTTGAGGTGTGATTTGTTATCTTTTACTGATAATTTAATACTAGTTATAGATCTTATTCTAAACAAGTTGCCAGAATCTTTACGTTATAAAGTTAGAAATGCGCTTTTGAAAAGGGATGATTTTTCAATTATAAGTGATAATTGCTGGGGAGGTTTTGTTTATCAACATTTTCAACTTAGATATAAAACGCCGTTTGTCGGTTTATTTATTTTTTCTCCTGATTATATGAAACTAATTGAAAATGTTAAACATTATATGGAAGTTGAACTAGTATTTATAGAGCCTAAATTGTCTAAATATAGAGAGCAGTTGGATTTATCATCAGGTGTATATCCTATTGCTCGCTTGAATGATGTTGAGATACATTTCCTTCACTATAAAGATGAATTAGAAGCAGAGTATAAGTGGGTGAAAAGAAAGCAGCGTATCAACTACGATAACCTGATAATAAAAATGAATGATCGAGATTTGTTTGATGCCGATATGTTACCTATGTTTGAGAAAGTGCCTGCTAGGAAAGTTTTCCTTTCTAGCCGTTATGTTAATCACAATTTTGCATTTAAGTTGTACGGAGAAAAAGAGGGGTGTATTCAAAACGAATGGACAAATTTTCGGAAAACAATATCACCTATATCATTAATGAATAACTTGATGAAGCGTTGATGCTAAATTCTTATTTAGATTGTAATTGTTAACTTACTACCTGATTACCATCATCAATCTGCCATCTGAACTATACTTTGAGTGTAACTATTCACCCGTGAGCTATTGACTGGTACTTATCTTTAAAAACAGGGAAAAATCATCAACATGCCCATGTTTAAAGGGTTCATGACGCATTGAGTTCTCAATTTTCGAACTTCACTAGTTAGCGCAATCACACAACAATCAATTGGCCGAAGATCGATTTGTAGATCATTTTCAGTGTTTTTTAATACCTCCATAGACAAATTGGAGGTCCAACAATGAGTAACCAGCACCCATTTATGCATTTCGATGTTATCCCAGATTACCGACAAAAAGGCAAAGTCGAGCACAAGTTAACTGATATCATTTTGTTAACAATTTGCGCGGTGCTTTCTGGTCAAGATGACTGGAAAGCGATCAGTCTTTACGGTCAAGCTCGACTAGATTTTTTGATGCGATTTGGTGATTTTAGTCATGGTGTTCCGTCAACATCGACCATAGCCAGAACGATGGGAATGATAAGTGCTACTCGATTACAGAAGAGCTTTATTGAATGGATGAAAGATTGCTGTGAGTTGACCAAAGGAGAGGTGGTTGCCATCGACGGTAAAACGGTGAGGGGGTCTTACGATGACTCTCGCGGACTTGGTGCTATCCATATGGTCAACGCGTTTGCCACTGAAAATGGCGTGAGCCTCGGACAACAAAAAGTGTCCCAGAAGTCGAATGAGATCACCGCCATTCCAAAGCTACTTGAACTGCTTGATATATCAGGCTGCTTAGTCACGATTGATGCGATGGGCTGTCAAAAGAAAATTGCACAAAAGATACTTGATAGTGACGCGGACTATCTTTTAGCAGTTAAAGGTAACCAAGGTCGTTTAGAGCAAGCGTTCGATAACTATTTTGACATGAGCATGTTTCAAAACCACGATGGTGACTCCTACAGCACGCAAGAGAAATCACGAGGTAGACAAGAAACTAGGCTTGCATTGACCAATAAAGATTTAAGTGTTTTAGGTGATATTGAGTTTGAATGGCCTGGTCTTAAAACCATGGGTATTGTGGTTTCAATAAGGCAAGAAGAGGAAGTAGCGAAAGAGTCAGAATTAGTGGTGAAATACTACATCAGCTCGAAGGATTTAAATGCTAAAGAATTGTTAAATGCAACGTGTTCACATTGGTTGGTGGAGTCGATGCATTGGAGCTTGGATACCACATTTGGTGAAGACTCGAGTCGTAAGCGCGCGGAAGAAAGTGCAGAGAATTTCGCAAGGATCAGACAAGCGTGTTTAAATATGCTCAAGAGTGAAACGACTCTGAAAGCGAGTGTGAAGCACAAAAGAGCGATGTGTGCGATGGATTCTGAGTACCTATTGAAGGTGCTAGCAAGCCTTTATTGACGGGGATGTTCATGATTTTTCCGTGAGTTTGAATGGCCTGGTCTTAAAACCATGGGTATTGTGGTTTCAATAAGGCAAGAAGAGGAAGTAGCGAAAGAGTCAGAATTAGTG
The DNA here is from genome assembly GCF_033340295.1 of Vibrio sp. 1401. NCBI lineage: Bacteria > Pseudomonadati > Pseudomonadota > Gammaproteobacteria > Vibrionales > Vibrionaceae > Vibrio > Vibrio sp. 1401. The sequence continues at coordinate 1,467 of NZ_JAWOWF010000027.1, read as the reverse complement.
GTGAAATACTACATCAGCTCGAAGGATTTAAATGCTAAAGAATTGTTAAATGCAACGTGTTCACATTGGTTGGTGGAGTCGATGCATTGGAGCTTGGATACCACATTTGGTGAAGACTCGAGTCGTAAGCGCGCGGAAGAAAGTGCAGAGAATTTCGCAAGGATCAGACAAGCGTGTTTAAATATGCTCAAGAGTGAAACGACTCTGAAAGCGAGTGTGAAGCACAAAAGAGCGATGTGTGCCATGGATTCTGAGTATCTTTTGAAGGTGCTAGCAAGCCTTTATTGACGGGGATGTTCATGATTTTTCCGTGGCGAAGATGTTTACTCAGGAAAAAGTTTTGAGCATCGCCGGCTATGGTTGGTAGAACGCATGCGCTTGCTAAGTCAGGTGTTTGCCATTGATGTGTGCGCGTATGCCATTATGTCCAATCACTATCACTTGGTCCTGCATGTGAATACGGCTTCGGCTGAATCTTGGAGCCACCAAGAGGTTGCGCAGCGTTGGACGACGTTATACAAAGTGCCTTTGTTGGTAAGCCGTTGGCTAGGTGGTGATTTAAAATCTAAAGCTGAAATCAATAAAACGCTTGAGCTTATTGATGAATGGCGTGAGCGTCTGCAAGACATTTCTTGGTTTATGCGCAATCTTAACGAGTTTGTCGCTCGCGAAGCCAATAAAGAAGAAGGCTGCAAAGGCCGTTTCTGGGAAGGGCGGTTTAAGTCTCAAGCCTTGCTAGATGAAAAGGCTCTACTTAGCTGTATGGCGTATGTGGATTTAAATCCCGTTCGGGCTGACATGGCTCAATCGCTTGAAGCTTCCGAGTTTACTTCTATCTATGAACGTATTCATTCAGTAGCGTGTCGGCAAGATAAAGGCAATGGTGAGATTGCCTCTTTGCCAGCAAAAGGCTTGGCTGGTTTTTTAGGAAATGAGCGACAAATGCAGCCATCGGCTTTTTCCCAAATAGGTGGAATTGAGTTTTCGTTGTTGGATTATTTAGCGTTAGTAGAAACGTTGGGCCAGATGGTGCGGCCAAACAAGCGTGGTTATATTCCGCCATGTGATAATACGATTCTTGAACGGCTCAATATGAATGCCGAAGAGTGGCTGAAGCTTTCAGAAAGCTTTGGGGGCAAATTTCGCTGTGCTGTTGGGTCTGCTAAAGAGCTGGAAAGTTATGCGCTACACACCAAAAGGGCTTGGGTATCAGGTAAAGCGTCAATGAGTGCCTGTAATTTCTAGAGTGTCCAAGGGTTGTTTTTCTATACATTGTGAAATAAAGCACGCTATTATATCATCATTTAACGGTATGATTTTATTATTTTTCGGTTAGCTTCTTTTTATTAAAGCGAATGGGAGTTCGTTATCGAGCATAGTATTATTTCTACAGGGCAAGATCATGAAAATCCTTTATGGCATAAGGGGTGACGTGAAGTGATGTTTCCACTAATTTGTACATTTAAA
>NZ_JAWOWF010000026.1:0-70131 GCF_033340295.1 Vibrio sp. 1401 | reverse complement strand
GTTCATCTGGTGATACAGATGGTTCACACATTAAGCGGTGAACAGCGCTTCATACGACTTCACGTCGCACACCCCAACACGAGTTAGCAACGAAAACAGTTTATATCACTGTGGTTGGTCGCCTTTTGCTGGACATGAATTTTCAGCTCAAATTCAAAAGACTTGGGTTAATGGCGCGCTAGTTTATGCCAATAACAAAGTCATCGATAAACCAGCTGGAGCGATGCGTTTATCCTTCAATCGTTAAGTCGCTGACCGCAAAGAAAGAGCCATAAACAAACTGGAAGCATTATGTTAAGAAGAAACCCAACGGGCCATATGCCACAGGTGTCCTCAACAGCCTTTATCGATCCAACCGCTATTATCTGTGGCAAAGTCATTATTGAGGATAACGTTTTTATTGGACCCTATGCTGTTATTCGAGCTGACGAAGTTAATAACCATGGAGACATGGAAGCTATCGTCATCAAACGTGACACCAATATCCAAGATGGTGTCGTAATTCACTCTAAGGCAGGGGCTGCGGTGACCATTGGTGAGCGCTCATCCATTGCTCATCGTTCGATTATTCATGGTCCTTGCCAGGTTTGTGATGATGTTTTCATTGGCTTCAACTCCGTCGTGTTCAATAGCGTCATCGGTGAGAGGTGTGTTATTCGTCATAACTGTGTCGTCGATGGCCTCGATTTACCCGCTTATTTCCATGTACCACCGATGACCAATATTGGTGTCGGTTTTGATTTAGAGAGTATCTCTAAAGTGCCGCCAGAATATTCAGCTTTTTCCGAATCCGTCGTTTCTGCCAACCATGAACTAGTCCAAGGCTACCGGAGAATTGCCAATGAACTTTAATAAGCCACTGATTTCGCGAGTGCCGACTAACATCATCACTGGCTTTCTCGGGGTGGGGAAAACATCGGCAATAATGCACTTATTGACCCATAAACCGAGTCATGAACGTTGGGCTGTATTGGTCAATGAATTTGGCGAAGTTGGTATTGATGGCAGCTTGTTACAAGGCCAAAAAAACAACAAGACCAAGTGTTTATTCGAGAGGTCCCCGGGGGATGTATGTGCTGTGCAGCAGGTCTTCCGATGCAAATCGCCTTAAATCAATTATTGTCTGAAGCAAGGCCAGATCGATTGTTGATTGAGCCTACAGGCCTTGGTCATCCTAAAGAAGTACTGCAAGTGCTATCGACCGAGTATTATCGTCAAATTCTCGCTTTGCAAAAAAACATTACTTTAGTCGATGCACGTAAACTATCGGATCCTAAGTACACTGAGCATGAAACGTTTAACCAGCAAATCACTATCGCAGATACAGTGGTAGGTAATAAGCGCGATCTCTATCAAGATGAAGATGAGCAAAAGCTGACGGCTTATATAGCAAAGCTCGGTCTGCGGGAAACAAAAGTGATTTTCGCTGAACATGGCGCTATCCCTTTTCATGAATGTGAGGGAGCGACTCGTATTGACGTGCAAAAAACGCCCTCTGTTCTTTATCGTGAAAGAGAGAAAAAGTCACTTGTTCCTGAGTTGCCTATGCCTGAGAGTGGCATTCTAAAAGCAACCAATCAGGGGGAAGGTTTCTACAGTATCGGTTGGCGTATATCCGCTGAAAACGTGTTCGATCATCAAAAGCTGAGATTATTGCTGCTCGACCTCAAGGTCGAACGAATGAAAGCGGTTTTTATCACGGGAAGCGGTATTTTTGGTTACAATCTAACATCAGATGGACTCACAGAGTTTGAACTAGACGAGTGTTCAGAAAGCCGCCTAGAACTGATCTCTTCCGGTCTAGATGACCAATTTGAAGATAGATTATTTCGATGTTTGGAGAAGGCATCATGATAGAAAAGAGAAAACTCTCCTTTTAACCATAATGTCTTACCTCCTTAAAATTCTAGTGGGGTTTCTTTTAAAGCTGCGCTTAGGGCACTTATGCTGCCGTATTAGGGTGGGGTTAGTACCCGTATTTTCTGCCTATGCGGTTCAGGCACAGTTTTATTCATGGGGTGAGGTATCCACGTTACACGTGGCCTAATTACTTGCTTTAAGTTACACGGAAGAAACACGTCTTTTTTTAGCGAGGGCCATTGCTATATTTGCGGTACTGTAGGCGCTCTCATTGATAAAGTGCGGGTAAATTTCCCCTTTGCCATTCCAATGGATATCATAACCAGCGAAAGTCGCTAATAAAGGTGCTCCTGGTTTGACCGCCTCAAAATCTCTGCCACAAATAGTAGGGTGTACTAGTGCTTGCCGCATACCCTCTTGATCAAGTGGAACCCTGATTTCTTCGGTGTAAAAAAACGCCTCATAATCGCTCAGTAAGCCTATTTGGTTGAGGTTGTGCTTTTCAACATAGTCCAATACTGCGGTAAGCATCTGTTTCATCAACTCCAACGTACTGTACTCTAGCGCACCATGTGCTTGCGCCCCGACCTCAATCATTATTCCATATTGCCCAGCAGTACAAAGGTAAGGTTGCTCTTGCCATTCCTTTCGCTCTTCGAAAAGGATATGTGCTGATGGCATTCGTTGTTTGACGTACGCGCCCAGTTTCCGATAAAACACATCGTTAGAAAGCAAAATCAACGTCGCTCCCATATTGCTTGTTGTATTGTGCAGGTCAACAATCAACAGTTTTTCTTGGTTTGCATATTTCTCGATAAATTGATGTGCAATCTTGCTTTCATGCAAATCAGGACAATGATTGCTATTCATTGCTGAGAACTCGCGATTTAAGTCTGTATCGATGTATCGGACGTTGTGTTTTACTGCTTCGGAGTTTGCGATGATCGAGCAGGCTGAAAAGGTTGATCTATTGACAGAGTAACGTTTTTCTTTGATTAGTTTATGTAAATAAATACCAGAAAGTTCGTTTCCGTGTGTTCCTGCAACGATCAGTGCTGAATTGAATGTGTTCATTATTGATCCTTCTCAAAGAGAATGGGTTGAATGACTGGTCTTCTCTTAGCCAATCCAGTGAACTGAATAAACGTTTACTAAACTGAGTAAAAGCAATCTTAGATATGTTATAACATAACAATCGTTATTATTGTTACTTAGTTTCTCATGAGTCAGTTTAAATTTATTGCTTTAATCGTTGCTGTGTTTTGTTTTTCGGTCGCTTTGCTTCTACCTACAGAGGATGAGCCAAATCAAGATAGTCACAGCGTTCAACTGAATCAAAGCAGTGATTCGTCACCACCTCCATCATCAAAGATAGTGGTTCCCTCAGATGTCAGTTTGACTCCGTTGCCTAAACCTAAACAAATACACTATATAGTTAAAGTGGGAGATACGCTCAGTGGTATCTTCGCTCAATTGGGTCTCCCTTACGGTATTTTGCAGCAAATTCTCTCAGTTGATCTTGATCACCTCCAGCTAGATATGATTAAGCCCGGAGAAGAGCTTGAATTAGTGATGGATGACATGGGGCAATTGAGTCGACTAATTTATCATATGAGCCTTGTAGAGAAGGCTATCTACACTAGAGAAAACGATGGCTCCTTCTCTTACGAATTTCAGGAAATTTCAGGGGAATGGCGTGAAACCTTATTTTCGGGAGAAATCAAAGGGAGTTTTTCAGTCTCGGCACATCGAGTAGGATTGGCATCAGGCCACGTCGCAAATATTACGCAGGTGATGAAAGATAAGATTGATTTTGCGCGATCTCTTAGAGCCGGTGACCGTTTCGATATATTAGTGAAACAGCAATATTTAGGTGAACACAAAACTGGCAATAGTGAGATTAAGGCTATTTCTTTTAACTTAGCGAAGGGCGAAGTCGCTGCATTTCTAGCCGAGGATGGACGGTTCTATGATAGAGCTGGTAACAGTTTGGAGCGAGCGTTTAACCGTTATCCTGTCGATAGGGCATACCGCCGAATCACCTCTGGGTTTAACCCTAAGCGTAAACACCCAGTGACGGGAAGAGTCACCCCGCATAACGGAACGGATTTCGCGACACCAATCGGTGCGCCAGTTTATTCTACTGGGGATGGAAAAGTAATTGCGGTCCGCAAGCACCCTTATGCCGGTAATTATTTAGTGATTGAACATAACAGTGTGTACAAAACTCGTTACCTACACTTGAATAAAATCTTGGTTAAAAAAGGTCAAGTTATAAAGCGTGGGCAAAAAATAGCCCTCTCTGGGAAAACTGGTCGTTCAACCGGACCACATTTACATTTTGAAGTTTTAGTTCGTAATCGTCCGGTTGATGCAATGAAAGCCGACTTACCTATCGCGAAGTCGCTTCCTAACATCCAGAAACCTTCATTTTTGGCGCGAGTATCAGAGTTTGATTATCTAGTAGAAACGAAAAACTGAGTCCCGACAATTTGTTAGGGCTCAGTTATGCTATTTTGTGTTGTGAGGTTGGAGCAATAGGTGAGTCTCAATATGTGTTCCTAGAAGAATAATGACTGCGATTTTTTCTTTTACGTGCGTCCACATCCGCAACATCGGACGCTTTGCAACAACCTCCGCCTTTGATCGGCCTACGTGAAAACATCACACCAATTGCGAGCATCGCAATACAACTTAGGAAAATAAGAACGGTAAGAACTAAAGTCATAACACCACCTCCTATAAATCGCTGTATTGTCATCTTTCTCCAATTTTATAAACAAAGCAATGGTCGTTTTGTAACCACTTATTATTTTTATCAATAGTCAGACCTTTGCTTGTGATGAAACGTGATGAGAAACGAAGGAGAGTTCTGAGAAATCAGCCCCTGTGATCTTTACCGATTCTTAAGTTTTGCGTCTAAGACAGCAATTGGATTCCTTCTATAACTCACTAAGTTGTTATGTTATAACATGCGTTCATCCAGAGTTTGTAGGTCAAAAGTATGCCATCAATTCCAGTCACCATTTTGCATGGGTTTCTCGGGTCCGGGAAAACCACGTTTTTACGCAACATTCTTCAACAAGCCGATTCTTCTGGTATTGATCTGTCCGTTATTGTTAATGACATGAGTGAGTTAGACGTCGATGGCGTGCTTATCTTAAATACCGATGCGGTGAGTGAAGAGCAGGGCAACTTTGTTACGATCAGTGGAGACAGCATCAGCAGCCTGAGTGGTGTAAAGCAGCTCGATAAAGCCCTTAAAAAGCTCTGCGCAGAAAAATCGCCAGAATGGGTTGTGATTGAAACGTCGGGCAGTAGTCATCCTTTACCTTTGGTCGAGTACTTCAAAAGTAACGCACAATTCGCACTCAAAGACGTAATTACGTTGGTGGATGCGACTTGGTTGCGAGATGACTATCGACAAGGTTCTGCCTTAATCCCTAAGTGGCAGGAGAACGTGCAGCAGGGTGTTCGCGGCGTTGAAAACTTGTTGGTAGAGCAAATCATGTTCTCAAACCGTATCATGCTCACCAAGACGGACAAAGTGGACGACAATACCGTTCGCAACATCGCACAGGCGATTCACCCGCTTAATGTTTACACCGAGATAATCAAAACGTCATGGGGAAACTTGGATATCCGCATGTCGAAAGGTGAGCAAGACTACAATTTCTTCCTTGTTGAGCAGCTAATCGCAGAACTTCGTGAGACGGTGAATGAGCCGTTGAATCTCTCTGATAAAGACGAACAAAGCCTTGTCGCCAAAGTGATCAAAGACGATCGGCCTTTTCATCCTGCGCGTTTGTGGAATACCTGCCATCAGTATTTAACTAAAGGTGTGTTCCGTAGTAAAGGGTTCTTTTGGTTCCCAACTCGAGACGATGTTTCACTGCTTTGGAGTCAAGCAAACGGCAACGTGGGGCTTGAAATTACAGGCTTTTGGCGTGCTTCGGTAATCAATGACGAATCGCAAAACTTCACTGAAGAGCATCGTCAAATCCTGCAAGATAAGATAGACAGTGTTGAAAGCCGCTTTGGTGATCGTCGTTGTCGCTTAACGGTGATTGGGCAAGAAAACGAAATCGATGTGTTTATTGATGCGCTGGAAAACTGCTTTTTAACGGATGCGGAACTGGAGCAATGGCAACAAGGGGCAACATTTGAAGATCCTTGGCCAAAGAAAATAGCTAAGTTGAGTCAGAAGAAGACGCTTTGAATGCACTGGTGAGGATTCCCTCGCTGCATGTTTGCTCGGGTTGTTTCGAGAACGGACTTACTGAATTGGCTCGGTATACCAAAATTGGCTCTGTGTAACGAGAAAGCCTCCCGAATGGTGGGAGGCTTTTTGTATCTCAGTCGTTTACTGTTCCCATTCAGGGAAAGGGTCTTCCAGAGATAACCAATAGTCGAGCCCTTGCTCCATCTCAACTTCTGTTAACAAGCATTCGTTGAGACGAGCAATCAACTTCTCTTGCTCTAATCCCTGACCAATAAACACCAATTCTTGTCGCATATCGCCGTATGGTTCTTGCCAAATGTCGTTTATAGCATCGAGGTAATCTTGATCCGTCGGCCATTCCTCCTTCGGAATCGCTTTCCAAAACATACCCGCAACACCATAACGTGCGATGCCTCCCGCTTGGCTCCATTGACCGACAAACTCTGGTCTGGTTGCTAGCCAAAAATAACCCTTGGAACGAATTAGTTTGCCGTAATCTTTCGCATTGTGGAGGAAGTCGTAAAACTTCTCTGGATGGAAAGGGCGTCTCGCATGATAGGCAAAGCTAGAAATGCCGTATTCTTCGGTTTCCGGTATGTGCTCGCCTCGCATTTCCTTCAACCAACCTGGGGCTTGTTGTGCCTTTTCAAAACTGAAGCTTTGTGTGTCGAGTACCGCATCAAGTTCTACTTCACCATTCGAGATAGGAAGAATAGTGGCCGATGTATTAAGAGTTTTAAGAATCGCAAGAAGCCTTTCGATTTCTGATTTCTCAGCAAGGTCGGTTTTACTTATCAAGATAACGTCAGCGAACTCTACTTGATCAACGAGTAAGTCAGCAACGCTGCGTTCATCGTCTTCACCTAATGATTCGGCTGTCTCTGTTAAGAACTTAGCTTCATCGTAATCACGCAGAAAGTTAATCGCATCAACCACCGTAACCATGGTGTCTAAACGTGCAACGTCTGAAAGTGATAGCCCGTTTTCATCAGCAAACGTAAAAGTCTCTGCAACGGGAAGTGGCTCGGCGATGCCAGTGGACTCGATAACTAAGTAATCGAATCTGCCTTCTTGCGCGAGTTTAGTGACTTCTTCAAGCAGATCTTCACGCAGGGTACAACAGATGCAACCGTTACTCATTTCAACCAACTTTTCTTCACTGTGGTTGAGAGAAACTTCATTCTGAACGGTCGCTGCATCGATGTTGACTTCGCTCATGTCGTTGACGATGACCGCGACTTTTCTGCCTTGTCTATTGTTAAGAATATGACTTAAAACGGTTGTTTTTCCTGCGCCTAGAAAGCCGGACAAAACCGTAACAGGGAGTTTCTGGGTGTTCATGCTCATGCTCTTTATAGTGTAATGTTATAATATAACAATTAATATAGTCGGTGATCTTAACTCTGGCATCAAGCAGTTTGTGACTGTGTCGAGTGCTGCACCTTGTTGGTGCATTCATTCGTCGTTAAGTTATACAGATTCAGATGTACGGAATTTAGAGAGCGAACTCTTATCTCGGTGTGGAGGTTCTATGAACGAAGAGAAAAAGCATGTCATGACAGAAGAAGAAATTCTTGCAGCGCCCGAGGCGGATTATATGAATGAAGCTCAGCTCGCATTTTTTGAAAACCGATTATTTGAGCGTTATGAATCGACGTTAGCGCATATTGAACGCGCGAAAGAAGAGATGATTGCGCCAATGGAATTCAGTGACGAAAGCGATAGGGCGTCCAGTGAGGAGCAATCTGCAATCGCATTAAGAATCATAGATAGAGAGCAAAAGTTGTTACCTAAGATTCAACAATCGTTGGCTCGCTTGCGCACAGGGGAGTATGGCTATTGTTTAGAGTCCGGAGAACCTATCGGCATTCCAAGGTTATTGGCACGACCTACCGCTGAATATAGTGCAGAAGTGAAAGCCCAAATGGAGTCAAAAGAGCACTGGTATAAACACTAAAGCCTCACTATCTTATGACGTCGATATTCTTCTCGTTCACTTGTTTTTTTTGATGTTCTCTGAGAAGTCTAAAGCGATGGCGACTACCGTTAGGTATGGTAGTCATTACCTTTGAGATATTAATAGTTATCGATAGGATAGAAGTAAGTTCTGTATTGTAAATAACGCACCATTTTTGTTTTTCTGAATGAGCTCTCGCTATGTTAGCGTCAAACATTTTCTCTGCTACTTCAAGCTGATCTTCTATCCTTAAAGCTAAATTAGTACTGGAGAAAGTAGCATGATTGACTTTGTGGCAACTTTTATCTTTTTCTTTGCTGTCATCGATCCCATAGGTACTGTGCCCGTTTTTATCGCAGCCACAAAAAGCTATGAAGAAGTGGCAAAGCGTAAGGTCGCTCTGTTTGCGACTCTATTCTCCGCTGCTATCCTACTGTTTTTTGTTGTTGCTGGTGAAATCATACTTACAGCAATGCGTATTCCCTTGTCTGCGTTTCAAATCTCGGGCGGTATCGTATTGTTCTTGTTTGCTTTGACTATGATATTTGGTGAGAGTAAACCAGCAGAAGAAATCAGAACGCTCAATAGTCATCATGATACAGCAGTTTTTCCTCTAGCCATTCCATCAATTGCTAGCCCTGGCGCAATATTAGCCGCCGTTTTACTCACAGAGAACGTGCGGTTTAATATTTGGGAGCAAGTCCAGACCGTGGCTATGATGCTGCTGGTACTATTGGTTGTTTATATCTTGCTATTAATGGCCAGCGGCATACACAGGATTATTGGGAATACAGGAGCTAGCGCTGTAAGTCGGATCATGGGGTTGATATTAGCCGCTGTGGCCACGACCAACACTCTGAATGGGATTGAAAGTTACTTTGACCTTTAAGGCTGTTTCGCAAACTGAGCTGAAGGTATACGTTAAGAGCTAATTTTACGGCGAGATGACCGACCACCTGACAATCACTTTTCTGGCTGTTACTTCTAGCCGGATGTAATCCTTCAGGCTACTCGTGACGACCTTGTTTAAGAGGACCACGGAAAAGTTGAAAGTAAAATGCATAGATGTTGAGGGTATAAATCAGATGGGGAACTGGAGCAACACTTGCCCCATTGAGCTGTGCCAATACTCAAAGATTAGCTGCTAGAAAATAATATCGATAATTTCTCCGCCTAGGCACTACTCTATAATCTTGTAGTCTAGCAGTATATAGAGCCTAGCATGGAGGAATTTATTAGCTTCCAACGTGCCAAGACAAGACTTTTTCATGCCTTGAGAGTATCTGAAAATTCGGGAGGCTGAGAAGTTTATTCAGTATGGCTCTTATTGGGCAGTTTATGGATCAGCCAGTAACCAAGACTCATACTAAGAACTACAGCCGCAATTCCAATCAGGTACATTGGAGACAAGGTTTCAAAGTCTATAATAATGACCTTTCGGGAGATTGCCATCAGCGCGGTGGCCATGACGATTTTTACATGAATAACATTTTCTCTCAGGTAAATAGTTATATTGATGAAAATTTCAATAGCAATTAAAACGGCCATAAAAGCACCAAAAGTGGCTAGCATATCTGAAATCGTCAGAATGAGTTTAGGTGGCGTGATAAGTTTTTGATATATCGTCCATGCAACATCTATCACACCCATGACGATTACAAACAACATAACTATCGACAATACTCTTACAGACCAATGAATCACGATCTGTAATTTTTTGTTAACTTATCATTTTTATCGACTTCCATGGCCCTGTTTCCTTCGCTTGTTTATGTTCACTTAACCTTCATATGTTGAAGCTAGACAATTGAATACATGTCGTTTAAAGCATAGTTGCTGTGGTGAGAGATAGAAGCGTCCGAGGGAAGGAAGTTATGAAACTTAGGAGTGGGCACAATGTTGGACACATAATGTAATCTCTGGTGTCATGCGTTATTACCTCATTACCTCATTACCTCATTACCTCATTGCCTCATTTCTGATCGTGACGAGTCGACTGGTGAGGTGGTGATTCATCACCTTCACGGCAAACTGAATGAGCGGATACCACAACGTATTGATACTGGGCAAATCGATGCGCTTGTTGCTGGTTCCTCCGTGCGTTGTTAATAGAAATACAAGCGAATAAGGAGTGGGTAATCGCTCAAAAGTCGGGTGGAAAAGCGGTAAAACGGCGAAAATTATTGGAACTAAGTCAAGGCCCTTTTTTTAAATGAAAAGGCTTATTGATCTGAACACACCACTTCTCCATATAAGTATATCCACAAATACAAACCTCAAATTGGCGATAAAGAGCTTTAATATTGATAAATATATAAACAACTTGGGTGCTGAAGAAATTTCAGTATACTGCGCTTAGGTTACACTGGAGAAAAAATCGCCGTATTCCCTGCGGGGTCCTTTGATAAGAAATAGAAATCGCGTTTGAATATGCAACCAAACGATTTTGCCGCTTGCAGTTTATTCGGTATACAAATAATAAACCTTTGACTAATCCGAAGGTCGGTCAAATGAGAGAAAGTCATGTTTTTTAATAAGTCGCTTCAACAAGAAAATCAACGATTAAAGCAGGAGTTGCAAATCCTGCAGCAAATCCAAACCAGTTTAGATGAAGAGATGATCCGCTTAACATTGGATAGTAAAGGCCTCATTACTTCTGCAAATACCAAACTACAGCAAGAACTTTTCTTACATGATGATGAGATCTTAACGAAATCAATTACTGAATTGGTACCGTCAAATTCGCGCAATACAGACCACTTTCATCGAATGAAGAAAGCCGTCCAAGATAAAGTGTTCTGGAATGGGGCATTGCAAGTACAGAAAGGTAATGGTGAGGAAGCCTGGTTAAGAACGATTATCCAGCCTGTTTTAAATGAGCGCAGAGAAGTAGAAAGCTTTTTTGTTTTTGCTTCTGAACTTACGCGAACGATCAAATCATCTCGTGAGCAAGAGGACATGCTAAATGCATTAAGTCGTTCTATGGCGGTGATTGAGTTCACATTAGATGGCCATGTTTTAAAAGCCAACGATAATTTCCTAAACACAATGGGTTATACGCTTGATCAGATTCTAGGGAAGCATCATCGCATGTTTTGTGATCAGGAAGAGTCGAGCTCTCAAGCTTACCGTGAGTTTTGGCAACGTTTAGCAAAAGGGCAATTTTCATCAGAGCGATTCAAACGAGTTAACCGTTATGGTGAAGAGGTGTGGCTAGAGGCTTCATATAACCCTATCCATAACGACAGAGGAGAGCTCTACAAGGTCGTTAAGTTCGCGACAGATATTACCCAGCAGGTGATGCAGGAACAGAAAATGGCCCAGGCTGCGCAATTGGCGAATGAAATCTCGCAAGAAACTGGAACACAAACCCTGCAAGGGCAAGAGGTTATAGGCTCAACGTTAGAAAAGATGCAGATACTTTCCGAGCAAATGCAGCAAGCGAACACCGCGATTGACGAGCTTAAAGCGCACTCATCGCTTATTAGCGAGTTGGTAAATAGCATCAGTGGTATCGCTGACCAAACTAACTTATTGGCGTTAAATGCGGCGATAGAAGCGGCTCGTGCGGGTGAGCATGGTAGAGGTTTTGCCGTTGTTGCTGATGAAGTCAGACAGCTTGCTACAAGAACCAATGCAACCACCGATGAAATTGTCACAATGGTCAGTGAAAACCTACAGCGAACAGATAACGCAGTTAAGCTGATCGCTAAATGCCAAAAAGAAGCACTAGATACGCTAGAGCTCTCTGAAAAAGCAGGCAATGTGATGAATGAAATACAAGATGGCGCTAGCCGTGTTGTAGAGGCCGTGGAGCAATTTAACCGCTCGTTGTAGTTAATCAATAAGTTTTCATTGTAGGGGCGATGGGTAAAAAGCAATTCGCCTTATTCAACCTGTATTGAGGAGCGCTGAAGTCGCAATACTACTCCTGCCGCAGTCAAGTTAAGCGTTTTGAAGGGGAGGTAGTTCGACACCCGGTACAGGTTTTAGCCAGTTTGCTTGCTGTATAGAATGCTAAAGTAATTTAGTATGCGAAAAGGCTTGCCTTAAGACTTTGCCTGCATTTAATGTATCTAGCAGCAGAACTTCAATCTGCGTGACAACAATACAGGAGAGGATCGGGCTTTCACTTTTTCGCTCGACACAAACCCCTTTCAAATTTACACAATAGCGCAGTAAAACTCTCTTGCTGCGCTATTGTGTGTTCCATATTTTGTGAGTACTTATGTTTAACTCAGAACGCAAAGCGACGGTTATTCTGGTTGCGACGACGATGATCGCTGCACTTGGCTGGATATTCTCTAAGGAAACAATACAGGGTTTACCACCTTTTGGCTTTATTGGGGCGCGATTTACTATCGCTTCGCTCTGCTTACTGCCTCTATGTTACCGACCTTTGCTGAAAGCAAACTTAAAAGATGTGCTTTCTGCTGGTGGTGTCGGGCTCCTGTTAGGCAGTGCCGTTATGACATGGATTTACGCTATTTCTATCAGTGATACTCTTGGGGAAGGCGCATTTATCATGAGCCTTTCCATGCTGTTTGTGCCGATTGTTGCATGGGTTATGTTTCGTCAACGACCACAACGAATTTTCTGGCTTTCTTTGCCTATCGCTGTATTAGGTCTTGCTTGTCTTTCTTTAGTTGGTGGCTGGAAACAATCGGCCAGTCAATTGTGGTTTCTTGGTGCAGCACTGGTTTTGGCGCTTCATTTTAATGTGAACAGCAAATACTCTCAAAAACTACCTGTGCTGCTGCTTACTTGCGTGCAACTTTTTTCAGCAGGTTGCTTAGGTTTGTTGGTTTCATTTTTTATGGAATCTTTCCCGGCTGAGGTGAACTCCTCTATTTGGTGGTGGTTTGCGTTGAGTACCTTATTAGCGACGAGCTTGCGTTACGTAATGCAAACCATGGGGCAAAAATTTGTTCAGGCAGGTAACGCTGCTCTAATTATGATATTAGAACCAGTTTGGACGGTTATTCTGAGCGTGCTGTGGTATGGCGAAGTGCTAACGGCAAATAAACTAGTAGGTTGTGTGCTTATCTTATTTTCTCTAATTATTTATCGTACTGGCGGGCGGTTTCGCTTCCCTACTCGAAAGTAGAGCAAATTAACTTGGGTTGGGAGAATTTGAGGTGCCGGATGGCCTTCTACGAAAGTGATAATACGCGGTTACGCAATGCTAATGACACTTTTGATGTAGGCTGCCGACCCAGCTCTTCGCTGATCATCCAGCCAGCTTTAGCCAGTAGCTCTAAGTCGATCCCCGTTTCTATTCCTAACCCTTGGCATAAATACAGTACATCCTCCGTTGCGACATTTCCTGATGCGCCATGAGCGTATGGGCATCCACCCAGCCCAGCTACACTACTGTCGATGGTATTGATGCCCATACTCAATGCCTGATAAATGTTGGTGAGAGCTTGTCCCCATGTGTCGTGGAAATGGACAGCAAGCTGGGGAAGAGGTGCAACCAACATGACGGCTTCCAGCATAGCAGCGATACGGTTTGGCGTGCCTGTACCGATTGTGTCGCCTAGAGACACCTCATAACACCCTAAATCGATGAGTGATTTGACCACGCTCGCCACTTGTTTAGGGGCTGTCGGGCCATCGTAAGGGCAGTCGGCAACGCAGGATAGATAGCCACGAACAGGGATGCCGTGTTTGGTGGCTAATCGCATTACAGGTTCGAAGCGAGTTAGGCTTTCTGCAATCGAGCAATTGATATTGTGTTGGCAGAATCCTTCTGATGATGAAGTGAAAATCGCGACCTGATTGGCACCAGCCTCCAAGGCTTGTTCGAAGCCTTTTAGGTTTGGTGTCAGGGCAGAATAAGTAACATGATTTCGCCTTGTTATTGCTTTCATGACCTCTGTTGAGTCCGCCATTTGTGGCACCCATTTGGGCGAAACAAAAGAGCCCGCCTCAATATGCGTTAACCCAGTATCAGAGAGTAAGTTGATCAGCCGGATTTTAGTCTGGGTCGCAACAGGAGGTTCATTTTGCAACCCATCTCTAGGACCTACTTCGACAATCTTTACTTTGGAAGGTAGCATTACTTGTCCTGTGACTTGGTGACCCAACTTGGGCTACGTTTTTCAAGAAACGCTTGCAGCCCATCTTGACCTTGGGGTGATACTCTAATGTCCGCAATGAGCTTGCTAGTATAGTGAATCAGTTGTTGATCGATGGGGTTTTGATGACATTGATGGCAGAGCGTTTTCGCTTTACGCATCGCATCTGGGCTATTAAGTAGCAACGTCTTGATTACGCTATCGACCGCATTTTCAAGCTGTTTGGCTTCTTTCACTTCGTGCACAATACCAAACCGTTCGGCATCTTCGGCTGAAATGACTTCACCACTTAAGATATAGCGTCTAGCTTGTCTATTCCCCATCGCGCGCATGACGTAAGGCGCAATGGTTGCTGGAACTAAACCAAGCCTAACTTCACTTAAGCAAAAGTTGGCACTTTGGCTTGCGATGGCGATATCACTACAACAAATCAACCCTAAAGCACCACCATAAGCGGAACCTTGAACAACTGCGATGGTGGGTTGAGGGAACGAATCTAATGTTTCCATGAGTCTTGCCAAGTTTTGGGCATCAACGAAGTTATCTTGCCTCGTGCTTTCGGCCATCGACTGCATCCAATTCAAATCGGCCCCGGATGAAAAATGCTTACCGTTACTTCTTAATACCAAGCACCGCACATCCGTTCGTAAAGCGAGATAATCTAGGCGGTGGATCAGCAAGTCGATCGTACAAGCGTCAAAAGCATTGTGTTTGGCTGTTCTGTTTAGGGTAATGGTCGCTACGCCATTATCATCGACATGCCAAAGAACATCATCTTGCCTTTGGGCGTTGGGAATAATGCTTGGTTGCATTTCCTGCATACTAACTTCCTTAATTCATCTTTGGATGTTTACATTCTGAAGACGCCAAACTCGCTATCAGGAATGGGGGCATTTAATGCTGCCGTTAACGCTTGACTCAACACCTGACGCGTTTTTTTAGGGTCAATAATTCCGTCATCCCATAGCCGAGCACTCGCAAAATAGGGATGTCCTTGTGTTTCATACAAGTCTATGATCGATTCTCTAAAAATGTGCTCTTCTTGCTCTGACCACGCTTCCCCCTGACGTTCCTTCGCGTCTTTTCGAACTTGTGTTAAAACGCCTGCTGCTTGTTCTCCGCCCATCACAGAAATACGCGCGTTCGGCCACATCCACATCATGGTTGGATCATACGCTCGGCCGCACATGCCGTAATTACCAGCGCCGTACGATCCACCGATGATCACGGTAAACTTCGGCACGTCAGCACAAGCGACGGCCATCACTAACTTGGCGCCATGTTTTGCGATGCCTTCTTCTTCAACCTTTTTTCCGACCATAAAGCCGGTAATGTTTTGGAGAAAGAGAAGCGGTATTTTCCGTTTGGCGCACAGCTCAATAAAGTGCGCGCCTTTTTGTGCCGATTCAGAAAACAAGATGCCGTTGTTTGCCACAATACCAATCAAGTGTCCTTGAATACGAGCGAAGCCACACACTAGCGTTCTGCCGTACAAGGATTTGAATTCGTCGAAATCAGAATCATCGACGATGCGGGCAATAATTTCTCGAACGTCGAATGACAGTCGTAAGTTTGCATTCACGATTCCGTAGATTTCTTCTGCGTCGTAGCGGGGAGGAAGTACGGTGTTTTCTGGCTTAACAGGTCTTGTTCTATTGGCATTGGCAATGGCTTCTCTCGCAAGCATTAGGGCATGTTCATCATTTTCAGCGTAATAATCTGCGACACCAGATTTCCGACAATGCACGTCTGCACCGCCGAGCTCTTCACCCGTCACGACTTCGCCAGTGGCCGCTTTCACCAAAGGTGGCCCCGCCAAAAAAATGGTGCCTTGCTCTTTAACCATAATGGAGACATCCGCCATGGCAGGAACGTACGCGCCCCCAGCAGTGCAAAGCCCCATCACAACAGCAACTTGGGGAATGCCTTTCGCTGACATTCTCGCTTGGTTAAAGAAAATGCGACCAAAGTGTTCTTTGTCGGGGAAGACGTCGGACTGATGAGGGAGATTTGCGCCACCGGAGTCCACCAAGTACACGCAGGGGAGTTGGCAACGTTGGGCAATCTCTTGCGCTCTTAGGTGTTTTTTTACCGAGAGTGGGTAGTAGGTTCCACCTTTTACCGAAGCATCGTTGGCGATAACCATGCATTGAATTCCCTCTATGATACCAATGCCGGCGATAACGCCAGCGCATGGGATCGCTTCGTCATACACCTGCCAGGCGGCAAACTGGCTGATTTCAAGAAAGTCAGTGTTGTCATCAAGCAAGCGCGCGATGCGTTCTCGGGCTGGGAGTTTTCCTTTTTGCCTCTGGTGCTGAATGGCTTTTTCACCGCCTCCCTGTTTGATGGTATCGATGTGTTGATTCAGTTGAGTGACCAACGTTTCCATCGCAGCTTTATTGGAAAGAAATAACTCGTCAGTTGGCTTAGTTTTACTTTTGATAATGGCCATAATGACTTCCTTGTCGTATGTTCCGTTAGCGAGATTCTTCGAACAGTTCTCGGCCTATTAACATGCGGCGAATCTCTGAGGTACCCGCGCCGATTTCATAAAGCTTTGCATCACGTAGCAAACGACCAGCAGGGTATTCATTGATGTAGCCATTCCCACCGAGCAGTTGTATTGCATCGAGTGCCATTTGTGTGGCGAGTTCTGCACTGTACAAAATCGCGCCAGCGGCGTCTTTGCGTGTTGCGTTACCTCGATCACAAGCCGCTGCGACGGTATATACATACGCTTTTGCTGCACTCATTCGAGAATACATATCGGCGATCTTGCCCTGAACTAACTGAAACTCGCCAATGGATTTTCCAAACTGCTCTCGTTCATGTACGTACGGGACCACAATGTCCATGCAAGCTTGCATTATCCCGAGTGGTCCGGCAGCGAGGACGACGCGCTCGTAATCCAGCCCACTCATTAACACCTCGACGCCTTGATTCAACTCGCCAAGAATATTCTCTTTTGGCACTACGCAATGGTTAAATACAAGTTCGCAAGTATTCGAGCCTCTCATGCCTAGTTTGTCCAGCTTTTGAGCATGAGTGAAACCTGCGAAGTTACGTTCAATAATGAATGCGGTAATGCCACGTGAACCTGCGCTGACATCCGTTTTAGCGTAAAGCACCACTACGTCAGCATCGGGCCCGTTTGTTATCCACATTTTGTTGCCATTCAGTACAAAATGGTCGCCCTTGTTCTCCGCTTTCAGTTGCATGCTTATCACGTCTGAACCGGCATTGGGCTCACTCATCGCTAGGGCGCCAACGTGCGTACCATCAATGAGTTTTGGAAGGTATTTTTCGCGTTGAGAAGGCGTGCCGTTACGAAAGATTTGGTTGACGCACAGGTTAGAATGAGCGCCGTAGCTTAAAGCGACAGACGCAGAGGCACGGCTGATTTCTTCCATGGCAACAACATGAGCGAGGTATCCCATGCCTGCACCACCAAGCTCTTCATCGACGGTCACACCAAGCAACCCCATTTCTCCCAACAAAGGCCATAAATGATTCGGGAACTGGTTATCGCGGTCTATCTCAGCGGCGATGGGCGCAATATGTTCCGTAGCAAAGGCATTAACGTGTTCTCGGAGCATATCGATGGTATCACCAAGTCCGAAATTGAGTGGGGTATAGGTGCTTTTCATAACGTCTCCCGGTATCAGAGGTAAGGTGGAAAAGCCTGTAGCGGTGTTGCTAATTGAGTATAGCGTTTATGTCTGCTTGCTTTTGAGTGTTTGAATACAACGCTCCTTAGCGGCATTCAACTCTGCCATAACGACGCTGATGTCGTTGAGTTGTTGCTGTAGGACGGCTTGTTTCTCTTCAATGATATTGAGCATTTTCAATAACTGTCCTTCGGTTTGTTGCATGTCGTAGAGCTCGAAAAGTTCACGAATTTCTGCCAACGAAAAACCGAGTCGTTTCCCTCTTAAAATCAGTTTGAGGCGAATTCTATCCCTGCGTTGATAAACGCGCATATTGCCTTTTCGCTCTGGTTCAATCAGACCCACGTCTTCATAAAACCGGATACTGCGAGTAGTAATATCAAACTCCTTGGCGAGGTCACTGATCTTGTATTTTTCCATAACATACTTACCTCGAATAAAAATCCAGTTTCTGGAAATCGAACCTTAAATGGGAAGGCCGAACATCAACTTTGAAATATAAACGTCTGCTTGGTGTGTTTTTTCATCTCATTGTAAAGGCTAGTGCTATGCTTACGTAAACGTCAAGAAATCGCGGAATGAAAGTTTGTTAGTGAAAAAGGCGATAAAGGCTGGTGTGGCGCTTGGTGAGTAATTCTATGTAGGGTGTCATCAGTCTGCCAAGTGTTCACATATACCTTAAGGGAATGCGAATCATGGGAAAAGACATCTGGATTGTCAGCGCGAAAAGAACGCCAATTGGGCGCTTTCAAGGCAAGTTGCAAACTTACTCTGCTCCTCAATTAGGCGCACTGGCGATCAAGGCGGCAATGCACGAAGTGAATGTGACTTCGGTGGATGAAGTGTTCATGGGATGTGTGCTTCCAGCAGGGTGTGGACAAGCTCCTGCGAGGCAAGCATCTATGGGGGCAGATCTTCCTTTGGGTGTAGGGTGCACCACCATTAACAAAGTGTGTGGCTCTGGCATGAAGAGCGTCATGTTAGCGCACGATCTCATTAAAGCTGGAACGATTCGCTCAGCCATTGCTGGTGGTATGGAAAGTATGACCAATGCGCCGTATTTGCTGAGGGAGGCGAGAAAGGGAATGCGCATGGGGCACCAGTCTACGTATGACCACATGTTTCTCGATGGGCTACAAGATGCTTACGAAGGGCACTTAATGGGTGTTTATGCTCAGCAAGTCGCTGACAGGCTTAAGTTCACCAGAGAGCAAATGGATGAATGGGCCGTGATGTCGGCAAAACGTGCGTTGGAAGCTCAAGAGCGAGGCTTGTTTGCCGATGAACTTTCGCCGGTTTCACTCAATACCAAGTCAGAACAAGCGGTGCTGGACTACGATGAGCACCCACGCTCGATTGACCTTGGTAAAATTCCTCAACTCAAACCTGCATTCGATGAAAAAGGTACGGTGACCGCTGCTAATTCGAGTGCCATTTCAGATGGCGCGGCGGCTCTTGTGCTTATGGATGAAGACACTGCGCGTCATCAGGGGCTTAAACCACTTGCGATCATCAAGGCGCACTCTACACATGCCAGAAAACCTGCAGAATTTACTTTGGCACCCGTCTACGCAATTGAGCAACTGCTGTTCCAGCTAGATTGGTCAATTTATGAAGTGGACCTGTGGGAAATCAATGAAGCCTTTGCCGTTGTGACACAAATAGCGGTGGCGGAACTTGGACTAGATACGAGCAAAGTAAATATTAAAGGTGGAGCTTGTGCGCTTGGGCATCCGATAGGGGCTAGTGGCGCACGAATTCTGGTGACATTGATTCACAGTTTGCGTCAGCTACAAGCGCTAGGCACCAATGGTGATCTCGAAGCCAAAAAAGTGATGCGGGGTGTTGCGTCACTTTGTATCGGTGGTGGAGAAGCCACGGCGATAGGCATTGAAATACCGCTTTAATTGAAATTAGAAAGGAGTAAATGATGACTCGTTTGGTTCCCTTGTTTATTGGTGGCGAGTTTCGTGAATCTCAAACATCGGATTGGGTTGAGGTAACCAATCCCGCCACTAATGATGTCATTGCGTACGTTCCATGTTCCACAGAGCACGAGATGGAAGCCGCCATTGATAATGCGAAAGAGACATTCCAATCTTGGAAGGAAGTGGCAATATCCGAGCGTGCCCGAGTCATGCTGCGTTATCAGCACTTGCTCAAAGAGCATCATGATGAGCTTGCCACACTGCTTTCTCATGAAACGGGTAAGATTTTAGCGGATGCCAAAGGCGATGTGTGGCGTGGTATCGAGGTGGTTGAGCAGGCTGCAAACATTGCCAGCAATATGATGGGAGAAACCGTCGAAAACGTTGCCACGGATATTGATAGTTACTCAATGATTCAGCCCCTAGGTGTGTGTTGCGGCATTACGCCGTTTAACTTTCCAGCCATGATTCCGTTGTGGATGTTCCCAATCGCTATCGCTGCGGGCAATACGTTTGTGCTCAAACCCTCCGAACAAGTGCCATTGACCTCTATTCGTTTAGCTGAACTATTTGAGCAAGCTGGTGCGCCGAAAGGAGTGTTGCAGATCGTTCATGGCCGCAAAGAGCAAGTCGACTTTCTTCTGGCTCATCCTGATATTCGAGCGGTGTCATTTGTTGGCTCGGTTCCCGTTGCCCGTTATATCTACACCACAGGGACTAAACATTTTAAACGTGTTCAAGCTTTTGCAGGTGCAAAAAATCACATGGTGATCATGCCTGATGCGAACAAGGAACAAGTGGTGAATAACCTAATCGGAGCCTCCGTTGGGGCGGCGGGGCAGCGTTGTATGGCAATTTCTGTTGCGGTATTTGTCGGCGATTCAAAACAATGGATTACAGACCTCAAACAGGCAATGGCGAAAGTACACCCAGGGCCTTGGGATGATGAACAGGCTGCTTATGGCCCACTGATCAGTGAGCAAGCCAAGCAACGCGTATTGGACCTAATCGAAGATGGCAAACAACAAGGCGCAGTGTGTGAACTCGATGGTAGTCAGTGTGAAGTGGACGGCTTTCCCGATGGAAACTGGATTGGCCCAACCTTGTTTAGCGGTGTAACAGCGAACATGTCGATTTACACGCAAGAGATATTTGGCCCTGTCTTAGTTTGTATGGAAGTCGAAACGTTGCAAGAAGCTATTGAGTTAGTGAATCGCAACCCTTACGGCAACGGAACTTCTATATTTACCGCTAATGGCGCTGCTGCGAGAAAATATCAACATGACATTCAAGTCGGTCAGGTTGGGATCAATGTGCCTATTCCAGTCCCTTTACCATTTTTCTCCTTTACTGGTTGGAGAGGCAGTTTCTATGGTGATTTACATGCGTATGGTAAACAAGCGGTACGTTTTTATACCGAGACCAAAACGGTGACGACACGTTGGTTTGATGACGATATTCCAACGGGGCCTAATTTGACCATCCAACTGCGCTGAGTGAATAGAAGGAGCTTTATGGACTTTGAACTTAATGAAGATCAACGTGCATTTGCCGATACCGCTCAGCAATTTGCCGATGAGTGTTTAGCACCGATGGCGGCGGAGTGGGATGAAAAGCAGATCTTCCCCAAAGACGTATTGAGAGAGGCGGGGGAACTGGGGTTTCTCAGTCTCTACACTCCAGAAGCGCAAGGTGGCCTAGGGCTGAGTCGCTTGGATGCTTCAATTATCTTTGAACAACTCTCAATGGGCTGTACGTCGACGACCGCTTTCATGACTATCCACAATATGGTGAGTTGGATGATAGCCAGTTTTGCTACCGATGAAGCCAAAACGCAGTTCTGTCCGAAATTAGTTACGGGGGAGTGGTTAGGCTCCTATTGCTTAACCGAACCCAACGCAGGATCAGAAGCCGCTGCACTGACCACTTCCGCTACAAAAAAGGGAGATAAGTATGTCATCAACGGCGGCAAAACCTTTATCTCTGGCGCGGGAGAGACAGATGTTTTGGTCGTGATGGCGAGAACCGGAGAAGCGGGTGCCAAAGGCGTGTCTGCATTTGTTGTTCCTGCTCACGCAGATGGTATCAGCTATGGGCGCAAAGAACCCAAAATGGGCTGGAACAGCCAACCAACACGAGCGGTTACTTTTGAAAATGTCGTTATTCCAGCTAGCCATTTACTGGGCGAAGAAGGGCAAGGTTTTGTCTTTGCGATGAAAGGGCTTGATGGAGGGCGTATAAATATTGCGACCTGTTCCGTCGGTACGGCTCAACAGGCCCTTGAACAGGCGACACAGTATATTCAGGAGCGTAAGCAGTTCGGCAAACCGCTTGCGCAGTTTCAAGCCTTACAATTCAAATTAGCAGACATGGCGACAGAGCTCGTGGCTGCACGGCAGTTAGTGCGCTATGCCGCCAGCAAGCTCGACCGAAATGACCCCGATGCGACGGCTTATTGCGCTATGGCAAAACGGTTCGCGACTGATGTGGGCTTTCAGGTTTGCGACCACGCGCTACAGCTTTATGGCGGCTATGGTTACATCAAAGAGTATCCAATGGAGCGTCATTTCAGAGATGTGCGTGTGCATCAAATTCTGGAGGGGACAAACGAAATCATGCGCTTGATCATCGCGCGCCGTTTACTCTCAGAGGAGTCGGCCTTGCTGTAGCGAAGTATTGGATTTGCTCATTGAGAAAGGATTCAGATATGCCATTAACCCAAGAAGCCATTCAACATACGATCACTAATCACGTTGCGGTGGTGACGATGAACAACCCGCCAGCCAATACGTGGACAGCAGAGAGTCTCAAGGCACTGAAATCGCTGATACTCACACTTAACGATGATAAGCAGGTCTATTCATTGGTTTTAACCGGCAGTGGAGAAAAGTTTTTCTCTACTGGTGCAGATCTCAAGCTATTTTCTGACGGTGACAAAGCGGTTGCGTTAGACATGGCGCGATGCTTTGGTGAAGCCTTTGAAATGCTCTCGGAATTCCGTGGTGTTTCCATTGCCGCTATTAATGGTTACGCCATGGGTGGAGGTTTAGAAGTGGCATTAGCTTGTGATATTCGAGTCGTTGAAGAGCAAGCGGTACTTGCTTTACCTGAAGCCAAAGTCGGACTTTTGCCCTGCGCTGGCGGTACCCAAAACCTCACAGCGTTAGTAGGGGAAGGCTGGGCAAAGCGTATCATTTTATGTGGAGAGCAAGTCAGCGCTGACAAAGCAAAAGAACTAGGCCTAGTTGAGGAGTTGGTTCCCAAAGGTGAAGCTTTAAGTAAAGCGCTGGAACTTGCTGAATCTGTTGCGAACCAGTCACCATCTTCTGTCGCCGCATGTAAGGCGCTCATTCAAAATATGCGCTCTGCGCCACTTAAGCACGGCTTAATGAAAGAGCGAGAGTTGTTTCTGAATCTTTTTGATACGGAAGATCAAGTTGAGGGTGTTCGCGCCTTTTTAGAAAAACGCCCACCGCAATGGAAAAACCGATAGGAGGCCACATGGCAGGGATGGTAACCATTAGTGAAATAGAGTGCTTAGATGGCGTGCACCGCATTGGTATCGCAACGTTAGACAACACCGCTTCATTGAATGCATTGACGTATGACATGTTAGTCCAACTTAACGATCAGCTTATCAAGTGGCAAGATGATCCACATATGGCTTGTGTGGTACTGACTGGCGCTGGAGAAAAAGCATTCTGTGCTGGTGGTGATGTTCGAGCTATGTATCACGTCATGCATAACGAGAGTAAAGAAAAAATCGTAGAGTTCTGTACGGACTATTTCTCGTTGGAGTATGAGTGTGACTATCTCATTCACACTTACAACAAACCCATTATCGGTTGGGGAGAAGGTATTGTCATGGGCGGTGGGATGGGGCTTTTTATGGGAACCAGCCATAAAGTTGTGACAACAACATCACGCCTTGCTATGCCAGAAATCAATATTGGACTGTATCCTGATGTGGGAGGTACGTGGTTTTTAAGCCAGATAGATCCGCAAGTGGGTTTATTCCTCGGATTGACAGGCTCCATGGTGAATTCAAGTGACGCTGTCACTATTGGTTTGGCCGATTGGTTACTGTTGGAAGAGCAGTATCCCACCTTACTGGATGAGCTAAAGCGGCTCCAGTGGGGCAAAGAAGATGCGAAAGAGTTGGTAACTGCGCGACTACAATTAATGGAAGAACAGGTTATTGATAGCAAACCAACCACGCAAATTTGTCCATACTTAGATCAGATAGAGGAAGCGTGCAAAGGCTTTGATCTTAATGCGATAGCACAGCGAATCATGGCTATCGACGGGAACAGTCAGTGGATAGAAAACGCGAAACAAACGTTCGCATCGGGCAGTCCGATCACCGCGCATATTTGCTTCAGACAAGTGAAAGAATACCACAGCTTACCGCTTGCAGATTGCTTCCGTTTAGAGTTGAGTTTGTCGGTTCGAAGTGCCTTATTAGGTGAGTTTAAAGAGGGCGTCCGTTCTCGGCTCATTGACCGGGATGGCGAACCTAACTGGATGTTTAACAATGTCAGTGAAGTCGATGAAGATATCATCGATACCTTGTTTACCTCACTTTGGCCGGATGACGAACATCCGCTTGCTGATTTGGGTGAACAAACACTAGGTCAATAAGGAGAATGATCATGAGTACCATCGCATTTATCGGTTTAGGAAGAATGGGGCATCCTATGGCGCAAAACTTACTCGCGTCTGGATTTAACGTGCAAGTATTCGATGTCGATAGCGAAGCGGCAAAGCAACTAGTACCTTTTGGTGCCGTGGTGGCGAGCTCTATCGAAGAGGTAGTAGATGGTGCTAGCACAGTCATCACGATGCTACCAGCAGGGTCTCACGTTCGTTCCGTGTATCTTGGTGACTTACATGGTGGCGTAGGTGTCCTCAATCTTGTCTCGCCAAGTACCTTGATGATTGATTGTTCAACCATTGATCCGGACTCTGCGCGATTAGTCGCCAATGAATCGGCAAATAAACGTGTGTTGTTTGTCGACGCGCCCGTTTCGGGAGGCGTTGCTGGCGCGAAAGCGGCGACATTAACCTTTATTGTTGGTGGTTCGGATCAAGCGTTTTCTAAAGCCAATGCGATTTTGCAGTATATGGGAAAAAATGTTTTCCATGCTGGCAAAGCAGGCGATGGTCAAATGGCGAAAATCTGTAACAACCTTATGCTCGGCATTTTAATGTCTGGTACGTGCGAGGCATTAAACCTAGGTATCGATCATGGACTCGATCCAAAAGTGCTATCAAACATCATGCTGCAAAGCTCTGGCCGAAATTGGGCATTGGAGCTTTACAATCCTTGCCCAGGCGTGATGGACAGTGCGCCAGCTAGTCACGATTACCAACCGGGCTTTATGAGCAAACTCATGCTAAAAGATCTCGGCTTGGGGTTAGATGCGGCGTTACAAACACATTCTTCGGTTCCGATGGGGTCGTTAGCGCGCAACTTATATTCTTTCCACAACGCGAGCGGCCACGGCGAGCTCGATTTCTCAAGCTTATTTGAGTTATACAAGAGTAAGAAAGGCTAGACCGAGTTTTGTGACAAACCAGCCTGAGATGGTGACCTAAAACGCGCATCATTTCGGCCAACTTAGACTGGTTGAGATAGAGAACATTACGAGTTATGGAGTGCACCAATATGGACATAAAAAGTAGTGTTATTGCCATTACAGGAGCAGGGCAGGGGCTTGGGCAAATGATGGCCATTACCCTTGCTCAAGCTGGCGCTGATTTAGCGTTGTTGGATGTAAACGCCAGTGGCTTAATGGAAACACAAGAGCAGTGTCGAATGCTGAGTGCGAAAGCGTTGACATATCAAGTGGATGTCACCAACGAAATCGACGTTGAAACCACGTTTGAAGCGATTATCCAAGATTTTGGTCAACTCAATGGGTTAGTCAATAACGCTGGCGTGTTAAGAGATGGGTTACTTGTAAAAGCAAAAGATGGCGTGATCAGTAAGATGTCTTTGGATCAATTCAATTTGGTCATGAACGTTAACGTGACAGGAACATTTTTGTGTGGGCGTGAAGCGGCCGTCAAGATGATTGAGAGTGGCTCCCAAGGCGTTATCATCAATATTTCTAGTGTTGCGAGAGCAGGGAATATCGGACAAACCAATTATTCTGCATCTAAAGCGGCGGTCGCGACCATGGCGACAACATGGGCCCGTGAGCTCGCAAGATACGGTATTCGTGCGGCGGCGGTTGCACCAGGTGTAGTACACACCGCGATGGCAGAGCAAATGAAACCCGAAGCCATAGAGCGATTAGAAAAGATGATCCCAGTTGGCAGGATGGGCGAAACAAGCGAAATCGCGCATGCAGTAAAATACATTATTGAGAGTGATTACTTTACTGGCAGGGTTTTAGAAGTGGATGGCGGTATTCGTATGTAAGTGACCACTGAAATAAGGCTCTGATAGACCTGAATAATAAGTTTCTTTCCATTTCAACATTTTCTATGTTGTGGAGTGCTCATTCTGCGCAGCCCAAATGTATTTACAACTTATGTTTGGATTTACCTTGAGAATGATTTCTCACAATCCAATAAAGAGATGCAAATACCACTCAAATATTAAGTGAAATCATTAATTTGATTCTGATCACACTTTTGGTTTTTTAGTTTCCGCTTCTCATTAAGGCTATCTGCGTAAATGAAGTTGATAGTCAGTCTCATCAATTTTTAGTTTCAACTGTTTGTTTTTAAATAATTAATTGTTGAAGCACGAGAAATTCGTGTTGAGGTTAATATTCTATTTAAAGTGTGTAACTTCCATTAATGGAAGGTTAGTTTCCAGTTGTGGCTAATGAGCTTTAACTTTTTACTCCTCATAATGCGCCAAATGTAACATAGTGTTTCAAAGTGTAACAATAAACTCACACTAAGAGTGTGGTTTTGATCTCCACTCAATTCCGTTTTGTTTCGCTCTGAGCCCGACGTTACTCATGCTCAACACATAAACATTCTAATGACTATAACAACTGGTTCTTGGCTTGATACCAATCGTATCGTAGCAAATAACGGTTCATTCTAGCTGGTTAAATGCTTGATGACGAAGTTGAAAAATTGTAAGTAGAATAACTACTTATCGAGGTTTTTTCTTGTTCTCATACATTACCTCTGCGCTATTTGTGAGCTCTTATTTACTTTGATTGGCATCTGTTTTGAAACCAGACAACCATCGAGAAAGTTAATGGAAGCCTCAAGATATAAACGCATCTTGTCGAGGGGAAGTTTGGCGTCCGTCATACTTATGCTCTCAGGATGTAATTCAGCTTTACTTGACCCCAAAGGTGCCATTGGTGTGCAGGAAAAAGAGCTAATTATTACTGCTCTTTTGCTGATGTTGATCGTTGTAATCCCTGTGATTTTAATGACGATTTACTTCGCTTACCGATACCGCGCCTCTAACACTGAAGAAGAGTACGCACCCGAGTGGTCACACTCGACCAAAATCGAAGTGGTGGTATGGACAATTCCAATCATCATCATTGCGATTCTTGCGACGATCACATGGCGTTCTACTCATGAACTAGAGCCATCCAAACCTTTGGAAAGTGATGTTAAACCAATGACCATCGAAGTGGTGTCACTCGATTGGAAATGGTTGTTCATCTATCCAGAAGAAAACATTGCGACGGTGAACTATGTGGCGTTCCCGAAAGACGTGCCAGTGCAGTTCAAACTGACTTCGGACAACATCATGAACGCGTTTTTCATCCCTCGCTTAGGTACACAGATCTACGCGATGCCAGGAATGGTAACCAAGCTCAACCTGATAGCGAACCATGAAGGTGACTATAAGGGTTTTGCATCGAACTACAGCGGCGAAGGCTTTTCGCAAATGAAGTTCACAGCTTCAGCAATGTCTGATCGTGCTGCGTTCCTAAATTGGGTGCAGAAAGTGAAGGCGAGCCCTGATCGTATTGAAGATTGGGAGCAATACAGCTCACTGGCAGCGCCAAGTATCGCAGAGCCAGTCACTTTGTTCTCTAGCGTTCCTCCG
The DNA here is from genome assembly GCF_033340295.1 of Vibrio sp. 1401. Taxonomy (NCBI): domain Bacteria; kingdom Pseudomonadati; phylum Pseudomonadota; class Gammaproteobacteria; order Vibrionales; family Vibrionaceae; genus Vibrio; species Vibrio sp. 1401. The sequence continues at coordinate 42,375 of NZ_JAWOWF010000026.1, read as the reverse complement.
TTCTTGTTCACCGACGTTGTGACTCAGCATCCTGGTTCAATGAACTGTTTGCCTGAAAACCAAGGATAATCGTAATGTTTGGAAGATTAACTCTTGATTCAGTTCCATTCCACGAACCTATTATCGTCATCACCCTAGCGGTTGTGGCACTGGTTGGTTTAGCCGTAGTTTACGCAGTAACCAAAGCCGGAAAGTGGCAATATTTGTGGAATGAATGGTTTACTTCAGTAGACCATAAAAAACTTGGCTTCATGTACATCGCAGTAGCGATGGTGATGCTTGTTCGTGGTTTTGCTGACGCAGTCATGATGCGTAGTCAGCAACTCCTTTCTTCTGCGGGTGAAGCAGGTTACTTGCCACCGCATCACTACGATCAAATTTTTACTGCCCACGGCGTGATCATGATCTTTTTTGTAGCGATGCCATTGGTCATTGGTTTGATGAACATCATCGTGCCATTGCAGATTGGTGCACGTGACGTGGCTTTCCCGTATCTGAATAACTTGAGCTTCTGGCTGTTTGTTGTTGGTGTCATCCTAACAAACATGTCTCTCGGCTTAGGTGAATTTGGTCGTACAGGTTGGCTAGCGTATCCGCCGCTTTCAGGTATTGAGGCAAGCCCAGGAGTCGGGGTCGACTATTGGATTTGGGCGCTGCAGATATCAGGTGTTGGTACGACGTTAACAGGCGTGAACTTCTTCGCGACCATTTTGCGTATGCGTACACCGTCTATGCCAATGATGAAGATGCCAGTTTTCACTTGGGCGTCTCTGTGTGCAAACATTTTGATCATCATTTCATTCCCAATCCTAACGGTGACTATCGCTCTGCTTACGCTGGATAGATACCTAGGCATGCACTTCTTTACCAATGATCTTGGCGGCAACGTAATGATGTACGTCAACCTGATTTGGGCTTGGGGTCACCCAGAAGTGTACATTTTGATCTTGCCAATTTTTGGTGTGTTCTCAGAAGTCACCGCAACCTTCTCACGTAAAAAGTTGTTCGGTTACACATCGCTAGTTTGGGCTACCGTAGTTATCACGATTCTTGCCTTTGTTGTTTGGCTACACCACTTCTTTACGATGGGGTCTGGCGCGAACGTAAATGCCTTCTTCGGTATTGCCACGATGATCATTTCTATCCCAACAGGGGTGAAGATCTTCAACTGGCTATTCACCATGTACAAAGGCCGCATCCGCTTTACGACGCCAATGATGTGGACGGTGGGTTTCCTGATCACCTTTACTGTTGGTGGTATGACGGGCGTACTAATGGCTGTTCCGGGTGCAGATTTCGTTCTGCATAACTCAGTATTCCTTATCGCTCACTTCCACAACGTTATCATCGGTGGTGTGGTGTTTGGATGTTTCGCTGCGATCACTTACTGGTTCCCGAAAGCGACCGGTTTCACCATGAATGAAACTTGGGGCAAACGTGCGTTCTATCTTTGGATTATTGGTTTCTTAATGGCGTTCCTACCGCTTTATGCGCTGGGCTTTATGGGGATGACTCGTCGTTTAAGCCAAGACATCAACCCAGAATACTTCCCACTGTTGTCGATTGCCGCAGCAGGTACGGTTGTGATTGCGCTGGGCGTATTGTCTCAGTTCATCCAAATTTACGTGAGTATCCGTGACCGCGAGCAAAATCGTGATTTAACTGGTGACCCGTGGGGTGGACGTACTCTTGAGTGGGCAACATCGTCTCCACCGCCGTTCTACAACTTTGCGCACCTACCAAAAGGTGATGTGCTGGATGCCTTCTGGTACCAGAAACAAAGTGGCGAGTTCGATCCAACTAAAGAAGTGGAATACGAACGTATTCATATGCCAAAAAACACGGCAACAGGCATCTACGTGTCGGCTTGGTCGCTCCTATTTGGCTTCGGCATGATTTGGTACATTTGGTGGCTAGCGGCGGCAAGTTTGGTCGGTATTATCGTGACGTGTATTCAGCATAGCTATAACGATGATGTGGATTACTACGTGGAAGTTGAAGAGATCAAAGCAATTGAGGCCGAACGTCGAGCTCAGCTTGAAGAAGCGAAGAAAAACTCAGTGAAAGACAGCGAAAGTAAAGATGATCTGGAGGTGACGTATGCAAACTAATATCGCAGCACATCACGACCATGATCACCACCATGACACGAATGGCAACAAGCTATTTGGCTTCTGGGTTTACCTGATGAGTGACTGTGTACTGTTTGCGACCTTGTTCGCGACATACGCTGTGCTGTCGAGCAATTCAATTGCGGGCCCAACAGGTAAAGACATTTTTGAACTCCCATTCGTGTTTGTCGAAACCATGCTGCTTCTGTTTAGCAGTATCACATTTGGTTTTGGCATTATCGCGATGAAGCGCAACAACGTTGCTGGTCTCAAACGTTGGATGTTAGTCACGTTCGCGCTTGGTCTTGGCTTTATCTGTATGGAGGTCTATGAGTTCCATCACCTGATTGAAGAAGGCTATGGGCCACAAACAAGTGCATTCCTATCGGCATTCTTTACGTTGGTTGGTACGCACGGCCTGCACGTAACCTTTGGTCTGATTTGGTTAGCGGTAGCGTATCATCAACTGTCGACGAAAGGTCTGAACGACAATATGGCAATGCGCTTTAACTGCTTAAGCCTATTCTGGCACTTTCTAGATATCGTTTGGATTTGTGTCTTTACCATCGTTTACTTACTGGGGGTAATGTAATGGATCAACATGTAGAAACCAGTTCGTCAGATTACGTGAAAGGCTTTATTGCCTCACTGATTCTGACGGTAATTCCGTTCTACTTTGTTTGGACGAAATCATTACCAGATACAACGACCTATGCGATTCTATTTGGATGTGCATTAGTGCAGATATTTGTTCACTTTAAATACTTCTTGCACATGGAAACAAAAACATCCGACGGACGTTGGAACCTTGTATCACTGATGTTTACCGCCATTGTTGTACTTATCCTTATCGCTGGCTCGGTATGGATCATCTACAACATGAACGTCAACATGAAGTTGTAGGTCAAGGTATGCTGAAAAGTTATTTGTCTATCACTAAACCGGGCATTATTTTCGGCAACCTGATTTCTGTTGCGGCGGGGTTCTTCCTCGCCGCAAAAACAGAACCAGCCAGTCTAATGCTGTTCGTTACGACGTTAGTTGGTGTTGGGTTAGTCATCGCTTCAGGTTGTGTGGTGAATAATATTTTCGATCGTGATATCGACCAAAAGATGGCACGTACACGAAATCGTGAAACAGTGAAAGGCAACATCAATATCGATATTGCGTTTGTTTATGCACTTGCTTTATTGCTGGTAGGAACCGCACTGTTATTTATCCGAGTGAACCCACTATCCGCTGTCGTCGTGTTGCTTGGCTACGTGTATTACGTGTTCTTTTACACGATGTGGTACAAACGTAACTCGGTGTATGGAACCTTAGTGGGAAGTATCTCAGGCGCAGTTCCGCCATTGGTGGGTTACTTAGCGGTAACAAACTTCATTAGCTTGGAAGCGATTTTACTCTTTACCATGTTCTGTCTCTGGCAAATGCCGCACTCATATGCCATTGCCATGTTCCGCATGCAAGACTACCGAGAAGCCGGGATTCCCGTATTGCCAGTTAAAGAGGGCATTCATAAAGCTCATCGACACATGAAAGCGTATGTCGTGGCGTTTGGAGCAGCATCATTGGGGTTATTTTTACTAGGTGAAGCCGGGTATGAATACTTAGCGGTTGCAGCGGTTGTTTGCTTTATGTGGACGAAAGTGACCTTTCGCAGCATTGATGACAACAACTATATCGCTTGGTCAAAGTCGGTGTTTAAAGTCTCACTGCTAGTGGTGATGGGGATCAGTGGTGTGCTTGGTGTCGAGTTGATTCCTCTAGCTCTGTAACAACCAAACCTAAGCGTTTGCTAAGCGCCAATATCTTTTGCTGCTGAATGCATGAATGGCCTTACCTAGAAGTAAGGTCATTTAACTTTCTATTGTTCTTTATTTTCCCTGTTTTTCCTGCTCCTCCTCTAGCTTCACTATCACGTATTCATATCTAAAAGCAAAAACAACCAGTGTGTAAAACATAGTGAAGCACGTTTTCGCTGACGCGTAATAATGCCAAGAGATAGTGACTATTAAGCTAAAAAGTATAAACAGCGCAATAACTCTATTTGCCATATGAAAATTCAATATCGATAGTTTGTAATGTAAACATTTGGGGAGAGTGCTAGTTCCCATAGCAGCATACAAACTAACAATGTGAATGTTTGAGTTGAATCACCAGCTAGCGAAATACAAAAGTTTTACGACTGAAAGTGGGTGAGGAAGCACCTTAGCTCCAGTGAAATGAACACGATTAAGAATCATCCTTTTACATAATCTAAAAACTCACCAAACCTTAACCCAGATTAAAGTTTTGTCGTCTCCGAGGCATTAAGGTGCGCCTGTAGTTTGCAGGTCTCAAGGATTCAGAGAAGGAACAGCCATACATCGTGTATCGCTGTTCCTTTTTCGTTCTTGTTTACTTGCGAAAAGATAAAACATAAAGACAACTTTAAGAGGACTGGTTTTGAGCATTTTGTTTTCCGAAGCCCGAATTGGCAACATGACCCTAAAGAACCGTTTTGTGAGAAGCGCAACGTGGGAGAACATGGCGACCGAAGATGGTCACATGACGGTAAAGCTTTACGATATTTACGAAACGCTTGCGAAAGGGGAAGTTGGGCTTATTGTTACGGGTTATGCCAATATCGTTGAAGAAGAGAAACCCAACGCAGGTATGATGGGGATCTACAACGACTCTTTTATTGAAGAATACAAAAAGCTAACAGAGCTAGTACATCAACAAGATTCTAAAATCGTGATGCAAATTGCTTACGGTGGCACCAAAACCACCCATAACGTCGGTGAGCGTGTCATCTTCGCTCCGAGTGACGTGCCTGAGCGTGGTACAAATACGCAAGGCAAAGCGATGACAAAGGACGAAATAGACTACATCGTAAAGGCATTCGCATTGGCGAGTAAACGTGCTCAAGACGCTGGTTTTGACGGCGTAGAGATTCATGCGGCGCACACTTATTTAATTAACCAGTTTTTAAGCCCGTACTATAATCGTCGCGAAGACGAATATGGTGGTGACTTAGAAAATCGCATGCGCTTTCTTTTAGAAATTTATTCTGAAACCAGAAAGCTGGTTGGAAGCGAATTTCCCATCCTCGTTAAACTGACGGCAACAGAGTTCTTTGACGGCGGTTTAACGTTCAACGAAACTCGCGTCGTCTGCAAGAAACTTGAAGAAATAGGCGTTGATGCGATCATCGTATCTGGCAATGTTCACGGCAAAGCAAACGAACTTGTTGGTCAAACGTTCGATGGTTACACACTACAAGAAGAAGGTTACTTTCACGAATATGGTCACGTGATCAGTCAGGACGTTAGCATACCGGTGATTACTGTCGGCGGGCTGAGCGACATTGATGCGATTGAGAAAATTGCAGAAAACACAGGTATCCAATTTTTTGCTGTGTCACGCCCTTTATTGGCTGAGCCACAGTTGATCAAACGTTGGAAAGAAGGCAATCGCGCACCAGTAGATTGTGAACGTTGCTCAAAGTGTCGTACCAAGCGTGGTAACTTTTGCGTGGTGTATAAGAACCGAAATCGTCGCAAAAAATAGAACGAAGCGAATACACAAATACAAATTAGCCTCCACTCTGAATATGGAGGCTTTTAATTATCCGCATGTTAATCGAACCATTATTTATCTTCTTTTTGATAGTTTAAATAATGCACACAAAGATCGTGAAATGCTTTAGCTTGAGGCGAGATCGTGCGATCGGTTAACGTAAATATACCAATTTGCCTTTCAAGTGGTGGATCGATAAGCGGAATCCAAACCAAGCGTGTTTCATTGGTTGGGAAAGCAAGCTTCGGTAGGGTCGTGACACCAATCCCAAGTTCTAAGACAGAAAACAGTGAAGTAATATTTTCGACCGAATAGAGCGCTTGCTGACTCAGAGCTCTTGCTGGGGTTGGATCGAGAAGTGTACAAGTGCCGTTACGGATAAAGGGTTGTTCCAACAAAGTTTGCCACTCGATTCCTTCTGGATGACTTGCAATAGGGTTGTCCTTTAAACACACCACGCCTATTGGATCGGCTAACAGCGGCGTAAAGTCAATGCCGCCCTCATCGAGGTGAGAGGGGTTACCGAGCGCCAAGTCGACTTCACCGGAGAGTAAGCGAGCCTCGACGCCCGCCGCGTTATCATCGATCAAGCTTACTTCTACATTTGGATACTGCTCGCAAAAGGCACCCAACACGCTAGGGATGAGTTTCGCTGCAACAGAAGGAACGCTCGCAATTCGCACTCTCCCTTGCTGTCCGGCCGCGGCAGCTTTGAGATCGTTGTCCAGCGCACTGTAGATATTGAGAAACTGAACCACCTTGGGCAGACAAATTTCACCAAACGGGGTCAATTTGGTTTTGTTTCCGGGTTCAAACAGCGTTTGCCCTAGAATTTTTTCAAGCTCTTTTATCGATGTTGACAGTGCCGCCTGAGAACGATTTGCACGATGTGAAGCGGCTCGAAAGCCTCCTTCCTCGACTACCATCACAAAATGCATTAATTGTTGAAGCTTAATACTCATCCCTAATGCCTCTTAATCCCTTTATTTACGTTATTTTAAACAGAGTGATAAGTTTAATTTATCAAATGTCAAAAATTTACCGTTAGATTTATCGCCTGTCAATGTGCATCATTTAACCATATTGAAACAAAGCTGTTACAAAGGTTGAAAGGCACGTGAATACTCCTACTAAAAAACACCCAGTTAAAACCAGTCTATTTGCTTCTAAAGCGCCGCTTGAATGGGCGATAGTCAACAACGGAACCCTGTATACGGCTCAAATTCCTATTGATGACACAGGCGCGGTTGTGGAAGGCGGTATCGAAGCACAAACACGTCAAACCTTTAACAATCTCATTCACACCCTGGAGTGTGCAGGGGAGTCTTTGGACTCGGTGTTGCAGGTCCTGATTTATGTGACTGACAGAGAATACTTAAAGACCGTTAACCAAGTGTACGCGGAATATTTTGAAGCGCCGTACCCAAATCGCGCCGCCATGGTGGTTGCAGGGTTAGCGCGAGAAGAGATGTTGGTGGAGTTTGTTGTCTACGCGTCGGCAAGCCAACCAGAATAAATCCAACGAGAATAATTAGAGATCAGTGAGTGAGTGGCTTGCCATCACAAATCGGAAGAACAAGGAAAGAACCATGACTTTTATTAACAATGTTCAAGCAGAAAAATCCCTCTATATAGCAGGTGAATGGCAATCGGGCATGGACACCATCGCCAATATTAACCCTTCTGATATCAGCGAAAACATTGGCGATTTCGCACAAGCGAGTGTGTCGCAAGTAGAGCAAGCGATTCAAGCGGCTAAATCAGCGCAGCCAGAGTGGGAAAAAACACCAATCGAGCGCAAGCAAGCAGTGCTACAAGCGATTGGTGATGAGCTCATTGCACGATGTGACGAATTGGGCACCTTGCTTTCGCGTGAAGAAGGTAAGCCATTTGCTGAAGGTCGAGGTGAGATTTACCGTGCTGGCCAATTCTTCCAATACTTTGCTGCTGAGGTTCTGCGTCAAATTGGCGATAGCGCTGCTTCCGTCCGTCCAGGTGTCTCCGTTGAAGTTACTCGCGAAGCCGTCGGCGTTATCGCCATTATCTCTCCTTGGAACTTCCCAACAGCAACAGCGGCTTGGAAAATCGCGCCAGCACTTGCGTTTGGCAACAGCGTCGTCTGGAAGCCTACCAACCTAACCCCAGCAAGTGCCGTTGCGCTGACAGAGATTATCCATCGCCAAGGTTTACCTGCTGGCACGTTTAACCTCGTTTTGGGTAGCGGTTCGCAAGTAGGTAATACCCTTATCAATTCGAAGGATGTGAACGGCGTGAGCTTCACTGGTTCTGTGGACACAGGCCGTAAAGTTGCAGCGGCAACGGCACCAAATTTTGTGCGTTGTCAGCTAGAGATGGGTAGCAAAAATGCGCTCGTAGTCGCAGATGATGCAGACATTCAGATTGCTGTCGAAGCAACAATCGCAGGCTCATTCTCGGGTGCAGGTCAAAAGTGCACCGCGTCTTCTCGTCTTGTCGTTATGGACGGAATTCACGACGCGTATGTTGAAGCGCTAATCAAACGCATGAGCGAACTTAAAGTGGGTCACGCTCTAGAAGAGGGCGTGTTCATGGGCCCTGTTGTTGATGGTAACCAGCTGAATGCGAACTTTGAGTGGATCGAAAACGCACGCCAAGCAGGCGCGGAGCTGGCTTTCGGTGGTGAGCGTCTGAGCCTAGAGCATGACGGTTACTACATGTCACCAACTCTGTTTTTAAATACACAGAATGGCTGGGAAGTGAACCAAGAAGAAGTCTTTGCGCCAATGGCGAGCGTGATTCGCGTTTCTGATCTGGATGAGGCAATTGCAGTCGCGAACGATACGCGCTTTGGCCTGACAGGCGGCATTATCACGCAAAGCTTGCGTAATAGCGCGATCTTCAAACAGCAAGTCCAAACGGGCTGCGTCATGGTTAACTTGCCAACTGCGGGTACAGATTATCACGTTCCATTTGGTGGCCGTAAAGAGTCTAGCTTTGGTCCTCGTGAGCAAGGTCAGTACGCCAAAGAGTTCTACACCGTAGTGAAAACCGCTTATCAGCGTCCTTACTAAGATCGGCAGGGTAACTGATGGTGTCAGTTACCCGCACGAAAAGGCTAAGAAATTGTTTAAGGAGTGGTTATGTACCAACAACGGATTGTGATTGACGGATTGCAGTACTGCAATTGGGATCGAGAGTATTTCCAAACGCTTAAGGCGAGTGGCATTACCGCCGTTCATGCCACCATCGTCTACCACGAAACTGCGCGCGAAACCTTGACGCGTTTTGCTGAGTGGAACTTGCGCTTCGAGCAAAATGCAGACCTCATCATGCCTATTTATTCAATGGCAGATGTAGAAAAAGCCAAAGCAGAAGGCAAAGTCGGCATCTTCTTCGGCGCTCAAAATTGCTCACCAATCGATGATGAAATTGGCCTGATTGAAGTGATGCGCCGTCAAGGTCTGCTGATCATGCAACTGACCTACAACAACCAAAGCTTACTGGCGACAGGTTGTTACGAACAAAATGATTCCGGCGTAACTCGCTTTGGTAAGCAAGCGATTGAAGAGATGAACCGAGTCGGGATGATCATTGATATGTCCCACAGCGCAGAGCGTTCAACGTTGGAAGCTATCGAGCTCTCCTCGCGTCCAATTTGTATCAGCCATGCTAACCCGACGTTTGCGCATGACGCACTGCGCAACAAGTCCAACACCGTGATCAAAGCACTGACGGAGCGCGGTGGTTTGATTGGATTCAGTTTATATCCGTTCCATTTACCAAATGGCAGCCAGTGCACGCTGGATGATTTCTGCCAGATGGTTGCGAAAACCGCAGACATGTTTGGCGTCGACCATTTAGGCATCGGTAGTGATCTGTGCTTAAACCAACCGCAACAAGTATTGGAATGGATGCGCAACGGGCGTTGGTCAAAAGCGATGGATTACGGCGAAGGTTCAGCAAGTAACTCGGGATGGCCAGATGCGCTGCCATGGTTCTGCGGCAGCGCAGGGATGGAGAACATCTACAACGGATTAATGGGTCACGGATTCAGTGAATCTGAGGCTGGAAAAATATTGGGTGAAAACTGGTTCAACTTCCTTAAAGAAGGATTAGAGCCTATTTCATAGCATTCCCCAAAGTAGGAACCGCCTGCCCACATAATAACAATACGGCAGGCGTAAAACTCACATTTGTAGCCAGTCTTTGGCTGCTGCAAAGAACCTCTGGAGCCAGAGTATGTCTGATTTAACCAATAGCATGAAAGCTTCCACGATGAGCGTGTCATCGGGCAAGTCAAAAGTAAAACACAACACATCAACAACAGAAAACACGATGGACAAATTAGGACTGAATAACCCGGCCTTTTGGTATAGCGGTGGTTTCATCGCGTTGTTCGTTGCTATTGCACTTTATGACGGCGAGCTGTTATCTACGATCGTTAACGCCGGTTTTAGCTGGGCAGTTCAGGTGTTTGGTCCATACTGGCAGTTACTGCTGCTTCTCACTTTTCTTATTGGTCTTGGCTTGGCTGCAGGGCGAACAGGCAAGGTGATGTTGGGCGGGATTGCAAAACCAGAAATGGATTCTTTCCGCTGGATGGCGATTATTTTCTGTACCTTATTGGCTGGTGGTGGTGTTTTCTGGGCCGCGGCTGAGCCTATCGCGCATTACGTTAGCCCACCCCCTTTGTACGGCGCGCAAGATAACCCGCAGCAAGGTGCGGTGAATGCGTTGTCGCAATCCTTTATGCACTGGGGCTTTCTGGCTTGGGCGATTGTAGGTAGCTTAACTTCCATCGTGGTGATGCACCTGCATTACGACAAAGGTTTACCACTAAAACCCCGTATTTTGCTTTACCCAGTTTTGGGCGAACGAGCACTTAAAGGCCAACTCGGTGCATTGATTGACGCGTGCTGCATTATCGCGGTAGCCGCGGGCACCATCGGACCAATTGGGTTTTTAGGCTTGCAGGTTAGCTACGCGTTAAATGCGCTGTTTGATATTCCTGATGGCTTTACCACTCAGCTTATCATCATCTTGTTTGCGATTGCGCTTTACACCTTGTCAGCACTCAGTGGATTAAGCCGAGGCATGCAACTGCTTAGTCGTTACAACGTGATTCTGGCAATGGCATTGATGGTTTACATCCTGTTTTTTGGTCCGACAAATTTTATCTTTAACGGATACATTCAAGGTGTAGGAAGCATGTTGGATAACTTTATCCCAATGGCGACCTATCGCGGTGACGAAGGTTGGCTAAGTTGGTGGACAGTATTTTTCTGGGGCTGGTTCCTGGGTTATGGTCCGATGATGGCAATCTTTATTGCGCGTATTTCCCGTGGTCGAACTATTCGCCAAGTTATTTCCACCATCAGTATTGTGGCTCCGTTAACCACCTGTTTTTGGTTCACGATTGTGGGCGGCTCAGGCCTTGCGTTTGAAATTGCTGAACCGGGTAGCGTGAGTGCGGCGTTTGAGGGCTTTAACTTGCCAGGTGCTTTGCTTGCAGTGACTCAGCAACTACCAATGCCAATGCTGACTTCAATTCTATTTCTGATTTTAACCACGATCTTCATCGTCACGACGGGCGACTCAATGACCTACACAATCAGTGTCGTGATCAGTGGTGAAACGGAGCCGAATGCGATCATCCGTACCTTCTGGGGAGTAATGATGGGTGTGACGGCATTGATCCTAATTTCCCTTGGCTCTGGCGGCATCTCTGCTCTGCAATCTTTCATTGTTATTACCGCGGTTCCGGTTTCGTTGATTCTGTTACCGTCACTTTGGAATGCGCCACAAATTGCAATCAAAATGGCGAAAGAGCAAGGGCTATAACAATTATCCAATTCAAACAACGTGGAGCTTGTGCGGGTGTTTTCCTCCTGCATCCGCACAAACCCTAGTATTCTTACAATAACAAATAGGTGGTGAGCAAAATGGATGCACATCGTTCTACTTATACGGAAGCAACTATGCGCGATGCAGCGATTGTCATGGCAGCCGAAAGGCTTGGCGCAATGCACCAAAACCGAATCAGCTTTGTTCGTAGTCTGATTCGTAATATAGCAAGCCAAAATTGGCAAGTAACCAAGCATGAGTGGCAACTTTGTCCGCGTGGTTATGGTCACGTTATTTACAAGTTGACCACGCCAGAGCACGTTTATCATTTGGTGGTGTTCTGTGATGAAATTGCTGATGACGAGCGTAATGACCGCGTCATTGCTGAAAAGTGGGACGTCACATTCGCACTGGTTCAAGGCGATGTTGATGTTACTTTGTTGGAAAGATTGCGAGCAAATGTACCGCTGCAAGAAGCGGGACGCAATCCAAACAACGTACTTGTTCTGGCTCGCGCAAACAAAAGCGTGCGTGTGTTTGAACACATTGTTAGCGCACTTTCTCAAGGCAAGCAGCCCGAGCCAAAAGAGCTGGCGGAAGTGGGTTATATCCTGCGTACCACAGCTGTTTATGGTAACGGAAAGTTTGGCATCGCCGATTTCAAACTGCTGGAGAATAACCCAGATTTCAGCCAGTCTTTTAGTGCGCAAATGTGTGCTGTGTATATGTTGCGTGAATTCAGCCTAGACTGGGTACACTACCTAGCACTTCAGCAAGGTGGCGACAACGCGGTGGCTTTGCATCGTGGCTTGCAGCGCTACCTTGGTGTCGGAAATGCTACTGGCTTAGGCATGGCTCCATACTTGATTAATCACCCGTGCATCGTTGACCAATGGATGACCTCTCGCGAGCGTGCGGTAGCGCGAGTCTTTGCGATGCCGTGTGAAGCTTCATTCCATGCTCATTTGCAAGGATTACTACAAAAAGCACAGCGTCATTTAGAGCAAGTCATCACCATCAATGAACATCAAGACAGGCTCAATCATCAAGCGATAGCAGACATCAAACAACTACTGTCAGAGCTAACCACGTTAATGGCATCACATCCGAACTGGGCGAGTTTGGTCGAGCAAAAGAAAACAATGAGTGTGGAAGCCCAAGAGATCCTCACCTCTTGCTTGATTGAACTCTACCCATCTTTGGTGGATGAATTTGCTAGCCAAATGAATACGGATGAAACGCTATCGATTCCGGGCGGGAAAAAGATCCAAGATTTACTTGAGGTGTTGCAAAGCAAATACCGCTGGGCGATTGATGCGGATTACTCACTAGCCGAGAACAACTACTGGTTCTGGTATCGTTCACAAGACAAAGAAGAACCAAGGCTTGGTGTTCGTGGGGAGGAAGCAGGAGAAGAAAAAGAATTGCCGCTTGATATCGGCAGACAAGTGAATCGCTTGTACCACGCCTTGCTTGGTTGTGATGAAGAAATGTCCGTAGCAGAGTTTCTGTTGCAAAACCCGACTTATCGTTCGATCACACGTCGCGTATGGACGTTAGGTAACCGAGCAATGGGTGATATTCAAATGAACGTGCTACGCCAAGATGCACTGCCAATGCACTTATTGCGCTGTAAGTTGGCGATCTTTGGTGCGACTAAGTTTGATCCGCGCTCGGATCGTTGGGTTCGAGTAACCTTCTTCCAAGGTGCGCCGTTGTTAGATGAAATTCACGACCCTAAACTGGCAGACACATGGATTTTCCCTAGCATGCCGCCACGTGACGAAATTGCGCAAAGTGACAATCAAAAAATCAACGGAGGATTTGCATTATGATCGTCTCTCACAACGAATTGGTGGCCGCGGTTAATAAGGCATTTCTTGGCATGCGCCGTCACTGTGGTGAGGCGGATGTCATTGCGAACATGGTGGCGGACTTGCAAATGGTTGGCTTACATGGAGTTCGTCATTTTAATAACGCCAGTCTGTTTCTTGGGCTAGATTCAGACTGCGCCGTATCGGTGACCAACAGTACGCCGTCAAGCATAGAGGTAGAACTGCACAACGGGAGTGTAGCGTGTTATTTACCCGCGGTGTTGGATTTCGCGCTCGAGAAAATGATCAACCGTAAGTCGATTACCATTACGTTGAAACAGTGTCATAACCGTTGGCTAGGTTTTAGTGAGTTGTTGAAGCTCTCTGCAAAAGGCATTGCGTGCCGTGCACAATGGGTCAATGGCTCTAGTCCCAAGCGAACGCTTTATGTGTTAAACCGTGGACGAATCGCGCCAGAAGTCTTTTTCTCGGATCAGTTTGATGGGCATGATACGGATTTGCATAGTATGGTTATCGAGCTCTCCGTGAACGATTTCGATATCGAGAAAAGTGCACAAGGATATACCACCCACATTGAAGGCGATGAGTTAAGCCGTACGCAACAAGCCTCTTGGCAAAATGGTATTTTTGTCGAAGACCAAGAATGGGAAACACTGAAACAAACCGCAACCGCGTTGCTGGTGGAGAACAGTGAGCGTTCTATGCTCGGTGCTGGTGGTGTGGTTTGAGCGATGAAAGGCGATGATTCCAAGTAGAAGTGATGAAGGCTGCTCTTTAGCGGCCTTTTTTGTGCGCGAAGTTTGGTCACTTCTGAAGTTCAAAGACTATGATTACCGTTATCCGCAAGATGGAGCAACACAGGTAAGAAAAATGGATCTGCAAGAGAATAAAAGAAATGCCATTGCGTTTTACGAAACCGCCTATCGAGGTAATCCAAGAAAAGCGGTTGAAGACTATGTTGGCGATGAGTACATCCAGCACAATCCATTAGTTGGAAATGGCCCCGAGGCTTTTATCGAGTATTTTGAGCGGATGCAAAATGAGTATCCCAATAAAGACATTACGTTTGTGCGAGCCATTGCTGAAGGGAATTTGGTGGCACTACACACTCACCAAACATGGCCTAATGATATTGAATACGTGACGATGGATTTCTTTCGTTTTGATCACAATGGGAAGATCGTTGAACATTGGGACGCTCTGCAAGAGATACCCAAAGAAACATTGAATGGTCACACCATGTATTAACGAGTCGTTGACGAGTCTCCCATGCCGTTTATTCAAACGGCATGGGAGGTTAAATGATTTGTGGCACTTTAAGTATTAATCATCAAAGCGCTTTTTCGATTCTCACCGCGACGTCTTCAGATACCCAGCCTTTCCACAAGTCAGGGTAGGTATTAAAGAAGTAAAACATCGCTTCTTCACCGTCCGCGTAGTTATCTTCCATCCAGGCGAGCATTTCACTCATTTGCTCGTTGGTAAATCCGCGTTTCTGCAAGTACGCGAATGCTTGGGGTTCTTTGCTCGCAAGCGCCTCAGTTGTTACTGTGCGAACTGGAGAAGGTGGGTACATTGTTACTTTTGGTGAAGCGCAATCAGGCTGAGTGGTACAGTTGCGATACTCTTCCAAATCTGTTCCGCTACCAAAATCCACTTTGACCATATCATACTTGCCCAATACGGGTGTTGGTGACCAGTAGTAACCAAACCAAGGCATTTTGCGATCATAGGCTTTGGCGATGGTACCAGCTAGTGCAGCGCCAGAGCCTGGGTCAACCACCTCAAAGCCGTGCTCACTTAACCCTAATGCATTAAACAAGTGACCGGAGGTGATTTGGCATGTCCAACCAGCAGGGCAGCTATAGAACGCGAACTTGTCATCATCTTCTGGGTGTTCAAATAGTTTGGCGTGCTTGATGACGCCTTCTATCGTCGCGAGCTCTGGATACTGTTTTACCAGATAGGCGGGAACCCAAAACCCTTCTTCACCGCCATTGACAAGCGATTCACCAGCGATACGCAAGCGTTTATCCGCAATCCCTTTATCAAGTGCTTCTTTAATGCCGTTTGTCCATAACTCTGGCGCAACGTCAGGTTGCCCCTTTTCAATCATAGAGGTGCCTGTAGGAACGCTATCACCAGGGATCAATTCCGCATCACACTGGTAGCCTTCATTTAAGACAAATTGGTCGATGTGCGCCATTAAGCTGGCCGAATTCCAATTCATGTCTGCGATGGTTATTTTTCCGCATTCGTCCGCATTTGCATGAGTAGATAATGCTGATAGCAGCAGAACAGAGAGCATTGAAGGTGTCGTCTTCATGTGACTGAATTTCCTTGTCGTTGTCATTTACTTCAGTATATACATCGGTTTATAAAGATTCAGTGAACAAGTTTTTTTCAGTGACGTTAAGCATAAAAACGGCGATTTATGAAGCGTTTGGTGAGAAGGGTTTAAAGGGCGTTAATACAGCAAGAACATTCCTTCGTAGCCGCCGATCTCAATGTGAGAAACATAGTCGCCGATGTTACCGTCTTGATCTACAGGTCGCATAGGCTCTGGAAGCACGATTGTCATCTTCGGTGAGGTGAAATAATCGATATTCTTGCCAAAGAAATCAGTTCGATACAGCACTCGGCCTTTGGTGAATTCTCGGGCTAACACCATCTCTGTAGGGCCATGCATCACTACCGTATCGTCTGAGTGATACGCAAAGTACGTATGGGTTGGTAACAAATCGATAGCGCCTTTAGGCAAGTCAGGATGAGCCACTTTGCTCATAGAAGCATCTCCAATCACCGTGTAATCGGCGGAATAGGGCGTGCTGGTGGACATCATTAGCGGAGTCGCCTGATACCCCTCTGGTATTTGATTGGCAGGCTCTCCCAAATCAACGGCAAGCAAGGCGCTAGGTTGATAAGCAATATTCTTTGGTACGCCTGCCTTCCAGAAGTTGTCACTTGTTGTGTTATTACTTCCATATAAGTAGCCATTGTTCCACTGATTAAAGTAAATGCGCTCAGGGTGATAGTTTAAGTAGAACACCGCTAGTGCAGAGTATTGGTCCTGTTTCCAATTGTTTTCTGTGTTACCAAAGTATTGAACGCGACCATAACGCGTGGTCGCTTGATAAATCACTTTCTGGCCAGCTTTGGCGAGTGCAGAGTTATCCCAAAATTTAGCCAAGCCAGCATAGCCACTAAAGCCGGTAGCAGGGAAAAGGTAGTGCTCGCGCAAGTACAAGGAGCCAGCGTTAACCAAGTGGTTTTGCCCATTACGACCGAATAAGTTTGCCGTACCTATGTTGAGGCCAATTAACGCATCTTCATCCAGCGTTGCCAGTTTATTCAAGAACGCCGAGAATTGCGCTTTGTAAGCATCGTCAGCAGCTTGGCTACCCGCCACCAAACCAAGTTCATCCACTGTGCCTCCGGAATATATGTAGAACTGATTTGCACCGAGTAACTTATTCGTATCGTCGTTGTACGCACCATTTAAACCTTGTTTCGCCCATTTAGCTTGGTAAGAGTGGCGCATTGTATTGGCAAAAAAGGGATTGCCGAGATTGGTCAATGCCCAAGAAGAGGTTTGATTCCACATACGACCAAATGGAATAACGCGTGACTCCCAACGAAATCGTGCGGTTGCATTCTTATTCGAACGGTTTTTGTATTCATGCCAAGAAAGATAATTGTCTTGGTTTCGATCTGCAGATTTGTCGAAGCCACGAATTTTACGCCAGCGTTGAATGGTTTGACCTTCAGGTGTCTCCGTTGGTGCTCCTGAGATATTGACGGCAGGGAAGCTATCTTTGAGTTGAATGTTTTCGAGACGTGGGCGGTTTTCTATGTTGTCGTCATGCCAAGTAATTTTCGCAACGTAAAGGCGGCCGCCGTCGCGTAAAAAGGTGGAGCCAAAGTACTGACCGCCACCATAAGTTTTTCCGCTACCATCATGCGTTGTAGCGCGAACCCAATCCGAAGGGACAGACCAGTTGACCGTTTGGTTTTTAGTCATGTTCTCAGTTTTGTCTTTTTTAATCGCGAAGCGTTTCCATTCAGTTACCTGACCAAACGAGTCGATGGCAGAAGGGTATTCAATCGTGAAGCTGCCGCCTTGAGCAAACTGAGAGAACGTAAAGGCTAAGCGGTCGAACTTCTCTGAGTGATAGACATAGAGGGCTCCACCATTATTCGCCTGACCAAATACATCAGCATCCCATGGCGGTGGTTGATATAGCCAAAAACCGGCGTGGTTAGCGTTGGCGGTATAGCCAACGATCATCGGTTTTCGATTGAGTAGAGTATTCTCACCATGGCTTGAGTCGACTTCAGCTAGGATAGTGTCTTCAGAAAAGTGGAGAAAGAAATCTTCGTAGTCAATTCCATTCAGTTCTGCGTGATTACGTATATCGTTTTCCAGCCAACCTGAGTTAAGTTCCAGCTTTTGGTTGTACATGTAACCAAGTGCTTGTACACGCTCATTATGACTTTTACTTTCGTAAGCGCCGAATACGATATCAGCATAATCCAGTTCCCATTCACGTGTAGCCGCAGCAGAGATAGGCTTATCTTGAAGATCAATACCCTGTTCATGCAATCCAGGTAACACGATTGCTGTTCTACTCCAAACGTTGGGTACAGAAAGCAAGCTCAAAGAAATGAGTGTAACGAGAGAAAAACAATGCGACTTCAACATGGAGTTATCCCATTAATACTTAGATGACTCAAATTAAGAGTCAGATACAAAGAGAAATTATAGTCCATTCGCGAAGTCGTAATCAGGACCCTGCCATAGAGGACTTTACAGGAAAACTAACAGGGGATGCTGTGCAAAAATGAGCGGGTGTACTTGGAATAGATCATCCTCATAGACTCAAAACTTCCTCTACACGTCAGCACAAAAATAACCACCATTTTAACCTTGTTTCGGTCGTCACCATGTTGTTGGATTTTTCTTCAACAAATTCAGTTAAAACTAACTCTTCAAACCAGTCAGATACTCTGTCTTGGTGGTAGCTGATCATACAAAAAATTAACAAATTAAATTTTTATACATTTTTATTGCATAAAAAGTCCAGTTGAGTAATATAAATACCAAGTGACAATTAATGCGGTATGTCAGCATGACTATTCAGGTAAGCGGAATCAATAAATCCTACGGTGAGACACAAGTGCTTCACGATGTCAGCTTTAAGTGTGAAAGCGGGGAAACACTGGTGTTACTCGGTCCGAGTGGTGCAGGGAAGAGCTCTCTACTACGTGTTCTTAACCTTCTTGAAGGAGCGGATAACGGCCAGTTAAACATCGCTAATGACGCATTCGACTTTTCAACTGAAATCAAAGAGAAGCAAGGTTTAGCGCTTCGTCGTAAAGTGGGCATGGTGTTCCAACAGTACAACCTATGGCCGCATATGACAGTGATGGAGAACCTGATTGAGGCTCCGGTAAAAGTCGCTGGCATGGATAAAGAAGAAGCGAAGAAGCAGGCAATGCAAATTCTTGCGACGCTGCATTTGGCAGACAAAGCGGATGCATGGCCTATGCAACTTTCTGGTGGTCAGCAACAACGTGTGGCGATTGCCCGCGCTCTGATGATGAAACCAGAAGTCTTGCTTTTTGATGAGCCTACCGCGGCGCTTGACCCTGAAATCACGAACCAAGTGGTCAAAATCATTAATGATTTAAGCGAAACCGGAATTACACAAGTAGTTGTGACGCACGAAGTGGATTTCGCCAAGAAAATCGCTAGTCACGTACTGTATTTAGAAAAAGGACATATCGTTGAGCACGGCACAAATGATTCGTTTTCTAACCCGCAAACCGCCCAGTTTGCTGACTACTTAAATCACTAAATCACGTTTTTAAAGTTCAGTCTATTTAACAGATAAGCTCGGCTGTCATTGCGAGTGTCAGCCCACTAAGTACACACGGAGTATTGCAATGAAAAAGATTCTACTAGCTTCACTAATCGGCCTTTCTTCTGCAACTATGGCGGCAAACGCAGCAGCACAAGAAGAGATCAAATTTGCGATGGAAGCGACGTACGCCCCATTCGAATACATGGATGAAAACAACCAAATCCAAGGTTTTGATGTGGATCTGGCGAATGCACTATGTAAAGAAATCGAAGCAAAATGCACCTTCCACAACCAATCTTTTGACAGCCTGATCCCTGCATTAAAATTCAAGCGTTACGATGCGGCTATCTCTGCAATGGATATTACTGACGCGCGTTTGGAGCAAGTGAACTTTTCTGACCCTTACTACGACAACTCAGCAGCGTTTGTTTCTATCAAAGAAAAAGTGGCCGATCAAAAAGCACTAGAAGGTAAGCGTGTTGGTGTTCAAAACGGTTCAACACACCAAAGCTACCTGATTGAGCAAATGCCGGGCGTAACAGCGGTTCCTTACTCAAGCTACCAAGACGCATTCATCGATATGAAGAATGGCCGTATTGATTCTGTATTCGGTGACACAGCAGTCGTAGCGGAATGGTTCAAGAAAGAAGACAACCTAGCTTACGTGGGTGAGCACATCACTAACCCTAAATACTTCGGTAACGGTTTCGGTATCGCAGTAAACAAAGGTAACGACGAGCTAGTGAACAAGCTGAACACGGCACTGAAAACCGTGAAAGCGAACGGCGAATACGACGTAATCTACAACAAGTACTTCGGTAAGTAATATGGCACTAACGGGTTACTCTTTATCGCTTGTTCAAGCTAGTTGGATGACCGTCCAGTTAGCCTTCACAAGCCTATTAGTCGGTTTGATTCTGGCAGTGGTATTCGCCAGTGGTGAAATGTCTCGTCGCGTTTTCGTTAAATGGCCAATGACGGCGTTTGTAACGATTGTACGTGGCTTGCCAGAAATCCTTGTCGTGTTGTTCATCTATTTTGGTTCGACGCAGGTTCTGTTTTTAATCACCGGCGACTTTATTGAAGTTAGCCCGTTCTTGTCTGGCGTGGTGGCGTTGTCATTGATCTTCGCTTCTTATGCTTCTCAAACTCTACGTGGCGCATTAAAAGCCGTTGGAAGAGGGCAGAGAGAAGCAGCAAGTGCACTTGGCATCAGTCAAGCACACGCTTTCGTTCGCATTGTTTTGCCACAAGCAGTAAGACACGCACTACCAGGTTTAACTAACCAATGGTTGGTTCTGCTGAAAGACACCGCACTTGTATCACTGATCGGCGTGACGGATTTGTTGAAACAAGCGCAGCTAACATCTGCAGCGACCCATGAAGCGTTTACATGGTACGCAACCGCTGCGGCGATTTACCTAGGCATTACTTTGATTACACAACGTGCCGTCAAACTGATTGATAAGAAGTTCTCAATTCAAGGCATGAGCATGGGACAGGAGGCAACTGCATGAACGAACAACACGTTTGGCAAATGCTGGATGGCTTAGGCACTAGCCTTCAATTGACCGCCGCTTCCTTGGTTGTGGGCTGTCTTTTAGCTCTGATGATGACGCTGACTCTGATCCTACGTACTCCGGGTTTGCATTGGGTAAGTCGTGGCATCATTACCTTGTTCACTGGTACACCTTTATTGGTACAGATCTTCTTGGTGTACTACGGTCCGGGTCAGTTTGATGCCGTAAGAGAAAGTGTATTCTGGACATGGTTAAGCCAACCTTGGTTCTGTGCGATGTTGGCGTTAGCGTTGAATACCGCGGCGTACAGTACTCAGCTGTTCAAAGGAGCGTTTAACGCGATTCCTTCTGGTCAATGGCAAGCGTGTCGTGCATTAGGTATGAACAAAACCGCAACACTTAAAGTGCTGCTGCCATACGCCATTCGTCGTGCTGTTCCGGCTTACTCGAACGAAGTGATTTTGGTCTTCAAAGGCACGTCACTAGCAAGCACGATTACGATCATGGATTTGATGGGCTACGCGCAGCGCATTAATGCACAAACTTACGATACGTTGACGGTATTTGGTATTGCAGGTGCATTTTATTTAACGGTAAATGGTGTGCTAACTCTCATTTTCCGTCAGGTAGAGAAGAAAGCATTGGCGTTCGAAGCTGCATAAACCTTCAATCAACACTCAATTTAGTTCCACAGTGCCTCTGCAAATGACTCTCTTGCAGGGGCATTTTTTATATTCGTCATGGCAAAACCCTCAAGTTCCACCAAACTTAATGCAACGCAATTACATTGGTGGCATCATGGAAAGAAGACACTTTTTAGCGCTGTGGACATTGTTGCTCGCACCCTCTTTAAAAGCGAAAACACCAATGCGGCCAACGCCAGCACAAACAGAAGGGCCATTTTATCCAGTGGTGGACATTCCTCTTCGTCAAAACTTGATTCTGCAATCGGAGGGCTTGCTTGGTGAAC
The DNA here is from genome assembly GCF_033340295.1 of Vibrio sp. 1401. Classification (NCBI taxonomy): domain Bacteria; kingdom Pseudomonadati; phylum Pseudomonadota; class Gammaproteobacteria; order Vibrionales; family Vibrionaceae; genus Vibrio; species Vibrio sp. 1401. The sequence continues at coordinate 20,688 of NZ_JAWOWF010000026.1, read as the reverse complement.
CTATTGTGCTGCAAGGCAAAGTCGTAGATACATCTGGAAACCCAGTTTCAGGCATCAAAGTAGAAATCTGGCAATGCGATGGGCAGGGGATTTACGATCATCCTAAGCAGCCAAATAATGATAAGTTTGATGCTCATTTTGCAGGCTTTGGCGCAGTCGAAACTCAATTGGATGGTCGCTACTTATTCCAGACTTTGTATCCTGTGCCTTACGCCTCTCGTCCGCCGCACATTCACGTTAAGTTGTGGCGGGATAACCAAGAGCTTCTGACCACTCAGTTGTACTTAAAAGGCAATACTGGTGATGAATGGTGGGGTGGCAAAGCCCGTGATTATCTACAGTTTGAGACTATACGAATCGACGGGCGCTTAACGGGCGAATTTAACTTTGTGATTGGTTAGCTAATCCGGTTAAGCCATTAACTCAACCAATTGCGCCAAGCATTCTTTATCCAGTATCGGATGAGGCTCGACGCCCGTGACCAAAACGATATCCACGGAAGGTAGCGATGGCATATCGTCTAAGATCTTAAGATCCTCGCTAACGCTAATACTGCCCATCGCACCGATAGCCATGCCTGAACGTACAATTGCTCGTTGTGCAGAAGCCGTATTGCAACATGCCAGTAGTTGATAAGGAGTGCCACGTTTGGTTAATCCGTCTACTGCTGCCGCATGGTATTTACAGTCGGTTTGGAATAGGGCGAGAGGGAGAGGTTGGGCGTTCTCAATGTCAAAATCAGGATGAGCAATCCACACGCCTTTGTCGCTTGCTAGCCAGTAACCTTCCTCACTGTCCGGTGCTCTTGTCACAATAGCGGCGTCTAGCTTTCCTTCATCAAGTTTTTCTCTCAAGGTGATGCTTGGCTCACTGAAGACTTGAATTGAACATGTGGGCTCAGATTGCTGTAATACGCGGATGACTTTAGGCAGGATATTGTCGTTGTAATCCTCGGGGCAACCTAAGCGAAGAGGGCGCTTGTTTTCATAGCGCTTCACTTGTTTCAGTGCTTGATTGTGCAAGTTAACCAATAGTTCGGCGTGAGAGCGCAGTGCCAGTCCCGCTTCACTCAATACGAGGTTACGGCCTTCTTTTTCAAACAAACTGACGCTGAGTTCGTCTTCTAGCTTACGCATTTGAGCACTGAACGCGGATTGGGTGCGATTGATCTGCTTGGCTGCACGAGTGAAACTGCCCGTTTCGACAAAAGCAAGAAAGCTGCGCAACGCATCGATATCCATATCTAAAACTCATCCATCGTTTTTGTTGAAGTGTTCCATCAAAACTATCCGTTAGTCCCCTTAAATACAATCAGATATTGTGAATGGGTACTCAAAACACGAACCGCATGGAGGCGTCATGAAACTGTTTATTGCTAATCAAAACTACTCAAGCTGGTCACTTCGCGCATGGCTGATCTTTTCTCAATTCAAACTGGATGTGAAAGTCACCAAGCTCAAATTATTCACAGAAGATTTTTATAAGACCTTGGAAGATATTACACCAACCGCGAAAGTCCCTACCTTAGTGGATGGTGACGCAACAGTGTGGGATTCATTAGCGATTTTGGAATACGTTAACGAGCAATACTTACAAGGCAAAGCATGGCCAAGTAAGTCTGCAGAACGGGCTAAAGCACGCGCCATCGCATCAGAAATGCATTCGGGTTTCTTTGACTTAAGAAACGAACTCCCAATGAACATCCGCGCACGCAGAAATGTCGATCTAACGGATGGTGCGCGTAAGGATATTGCGCGTATTGATGCCATTTGGGCTGAGCAAGCCAAACTGTATCCCAACGGTTGGCTATTTGGAGAATGGTCTATTGCAGATGCCATGTATGCACCTGTGGCATTGCGTTTCCAAACTTATGGCATCGAGCTATCGGAAGGTGCCAAAGCTTACCAACAGAAGGTGCTAGCAAGTGAATCTCTACAGCAATGGCTCGAAGAGGCGAGTCAAGAAACGGATATCGTAGAAGAGGACGAGGCAGGGGAAGAAGTATAAGCGCATCTTGCGATCGCCTGTAGCAAGGGAAAGCATGACAAAGCACGCTTTCCTCTTCTAGGATGGTTGTAGTTTCCGGCGCGTTTAAGCCAGGTGTTCAACAATCGCTCTGCCTACGCCGTGTGCGCTCGTTGGGTTTTGACCTGTGATGACTCGGTCGTCCACAATCACAAGCTCTTGCCATGGTTGCACTTTAGAGTAGCGCGCTGCGCCGCGTGCAAGAGACTCTTCCAATAGGAATGGGATATCGTTGATAGTGCCGAAGTCGATCTCTTCTTCGCGAGTGAAACCTGTTACTGATTTAGACGCAAGCAGCTTTTCACCATTGCTAAGCGTGATAGGGAGAAGAGCGCCCGGACCATGACAAACTGCTGCCACAATACCGCCATCTTCATAGTGTTTCGCAGAAATCTTGGCAAAATCTTCGTTGCTCGCCAGGTCTGAAAGAAGACCAAAACCACCCGGATAGAAGATCGCATCGTAGTTGTCACCGTTGATTTGTGACACTGGAATCGTGTTGTTGATGCGGTTCTGGAAATCATCATCCGCCAAGATTTTCTCGTTCACTGCGTCGCCTTCGATGTCGGTTCCGTACAGTGGTGCTTGTCCACCTTTGATAGAGGCAATGTCGTAATCGAATCCTGCACCTAGTAGTTCGCTAAGGGCATGAGTGAGCTCTGGCGCGTAAGTTCCGTTTGCTTGGTCAGTTTCACCAAGAGTCGCATGGTTCGTCACAATGATGAGTACTTTCTTCATGATGGTTTCCTTTTTGGCTTACGTGTATTTGTTGAACACCTTCATACTAATTGCTAAACAAATAAGTGATAATACGATTAATTGGCAAAACATTATTGCTATATAGCAAAGGTAAGTATGGACAGTTTTGAAGGCATCAATGAGTTTGTTACGGTTGCTGAGAGCTTAGGGTTTTCTGCAGCGGCAAAACAATTAGGTTGCAGTACCAGTCACGTCAGTCGCCAAGTCACAAGACTAGAAGAGCGATTAGGTGTCGCTTTGTTAGCACGTTCGACAAGAATGGTGAGTCTAACGGAAGCGGGGCAAGCGTATTATCAACAGTGTAAAGAGTTGGTGATTGGGCTTCAGCAAGCCAATGAACAGCTCACCACGCAGCAAACTCAATTGAGTGGTACGTTACGCGTGAGCGCCGCTGGTGCGTTTTCTGAGAACCATGTAGCGCCTGCCTTGATGGCGTTTGCCAAGCAACATCCTAATCTCACGGTAGAAATCAACTTCAACACCAGCATGGTCAACTTTATTGAAGATGGTTTCGATTTTGCCATTCGTTACGGTAGGTTGAGTGATTCAGGCTTGGTTGCGAGAAAGCTGGTGGATCGTCCCATGGCAGCAGCAGCCAGTCAGCGTTATCTCGATGAACATGGTTTGCCAACGCACCCCGAGCAACTCAAGCGTCATAGCTGCATCATCGCCAATAAAGACGTTTGGTTGTTTGAAAAAGACGGCAAGCCGTTAGATGGCGTAAAAGTGCAGGGCAGATGGAAAAGCAATAACGCACACACGGTTTTGCAAGCTTGTGCAGAAGGGTTGGGCGTGGCGTACTTACCGAAGAGCAGTTTCAACGATGCTATTTCGTCTGGTCGTTTGGTGCCAATACTAGAGCCGTATTGGGGAAGCGGCAACAGCAGCTGGATTGTTTATCAGAATCGTCACTTTCTACCACTACGAGCGCGATTGGCTATCGACTTCTTGCTTGATCATTTTGTCGATTGGCAGGAGTAATGAGGCTCTGCCAATCGGTTTGTTTATCCATTTGTTAGATCGTCAACATACTAACGTATCTACATGTTTTGATAGCTTGGTCCGCCGCCACCTTCTGGTGCTTTCCACGTGATGTTTTGCGAAGGATCTTTGATGTCACAGGTTTTGCAATGCACGCAGTTGGCGGCATTTATCTGAAACTTCAACTTACTCTCAACTTCCACCACTTCGTAAACCCCTGCAGGGCAATAGCGCTGGCTCGGCTCGTCATACATACCTAAATTCACATCAATTGGAATGTGAGGGTAAGTCAGAACAAGGTGACAAGGTTGATTCTCTTCGTGCTGTGTTCCCGACAAAAATACCGACGAAGGCTTATCAAAACTGATTTCACCATCTGGTTTTGGGTATGCAATTGGGTGGCACTCTTGTTTAGGTTTTAACTGCTCATGATCGTGCGAATAGTCCTTGATAGACCAAGGTAACGGCTTCTTAACCAGTGGTTGCCACAGGTTGTGTTCAAAAGTCGAAAGAGCACCGCCAAGTATGCTGCCAAACTTATGAATGTTCGCACCAAAGTTACGCGTTTCGGCGAGTTCGTCATACAACCATGATGATTCGAACAACGACTGGTAGTCTGGCTCAGAAGCTCCAGTTTGTCGGGCCGTATGTACCGCTTCTGCTGCAATGATTCCGGATTTCATTGCTGTGTGGCTGCCTTTAATTTTAGCAACGTTCAAAGTCCCCGCATCACAACCAATCAATAAACCGCCAGGGAATTGCTGTCTCGGCAGAGAGGAAAGTCCACCTTTCGCAATGGCTCTTGCGCCGTAAGCGATGTGCTGAGCACCTTTCAAATGTGGTTCAATAGCAGGATGGTGTTTAAAGCGTTGAAATTCGTCAAACGGACTCAAGTAAGGATTGCTGTAATTCAAGTCGACAATAAGCCCCACGGCGATTTGGTTGTTCTCCATGTGATAGAGAAAACCGCCGCCTGTGGTATTTGTTTCACTCAAGGGCCAGCCAGCGGAGTGGATAACACTGCCTGATACATCCTTGCTGTCAGTGGGTAACTCCCATATTTCTTTTAGGCCAAGCGCGTAGTGCTGTGGTTGCTTTCCTGCGTCTAGGTCGAACCTTTGAATAAGTTCTTTACCCAGATGTCCGCGACAACCTTCAGCAAAAAGGGTGTATTTTGCCCTTAGCTCGATACCTGGTTCAAAGTTAGGTTTGGCCTGGCCGTTCTTATCTAGTCCCATATCGCTCGTGTTAATGCCTGTCACTGCGCCAGTCTGATCATAATTGATGCTTGCAGCGGCAAAGCCCGGAAAAACTTCCACCCCAAGATTTTCTGCTTGGTTAGCGAGCCAACGGCAAAGGTTGGCAAGGCTAATTACGTAATTATTCTCGCCATTTATCATTGGACGCGGTGTAAGGATGTGAGGAACTCGAATATGGTTTTGTTCAGTAGTAAGATAAAGGAAATTATCTCGTTGAACCGAGGCTGCTAGCGGGGCCTCCATTTCTTTCCAGTCGGGGAAAAGCTCATCTAAGGCACTAGTTTCAAAAACAGCGCCAGATAAAATATGTGCGCCCACTTCTGAGCCTTTTTCTACAACGCAAATTGAAAGTGCGTCACCTTCACTGTCTTGGTTGAGTTGAGCTAGCCGACAAGCGGCGCTTAAGCCTGCGGGTCCGGCCCCCACGATCACGACATCAAACTCCATGCATTCTCGTTCCATCTTTATGCTTCCTTTCTATTATCGTCATCTGCGTGACAGGTTTTGGTTTCTATACAGAAAACTATAGCTCAGTTGACGTTAACGTGAAGTGGACTAAGCTCAAGTAATGGATCTGACGTGTTATATGAGGCATGACCATGGAAGACCGACCATTAGCAACACTTGTGCTCGCAGAGCATGACAACCAATCGTTGGCTGTAGGGACGCTGTGTGCAATTAAAGCGGCATTTGAGATTAAGGATGATGATAAATCGCTTCCTGTTTCTGTGTTGCTTATTGGTTATCAGTGCCAATCAGTTTTGGATGAGTTGAATTGTGTTCAAGGTGTTGCAGAAATTATCTGGGTTGATGCGAAGGGATATGAACATGGATTAGCGGAAAATATCGCACCTTTGATCTCACAAGTAGCCAAAAACTACTCACACATTCTTTCTCCTGCCAGTACATTTGGTAAGAATGTGATGCCTCGTGTGGCGGCGTTGCTTAATGTTGGTCAACTTTCTGACGTGATGACAACCGAGTCTATCGATACGGTGATTCGTCCAATTTATGCTGGAAATGCATTGGCGAGAGTCACGTCGAATGATCCCTATAAAGTGATGACCATAAGAAGTACGGCTTTTGATGCCGCAGAGCTATCTGACACGCCAGTTGTCCCTAAGCTTACTCAAGTCGACACGGTGATTATCAATAAACTTAGTGAGTTTGTTTCGCAACAAACGCCAGAAAGTGAGCGACCAGAATTGCCAGCGGCTAGAGTAGTAGTGTCGGGTGGTCGTGCATTCGGGAGTAAAGAGAAGTTTGTTTTAGTAGAACAATTGGCTGACAAGCTAGGTGGAGCGGTAGGGGCGTCACGAGCGGCGGTCGATGCGGGCTATGTGTCTAATGACCATCAAGTTGGGCAAACCGGCAAAATTGTTGCACCGGAGTTATACATTGCCGTCGGAATTTCTGGCGCGATCCAGCATTTGGCGGGAATGAAAGATTCCAAGGTGATTGTTGCAATTAATAGCGATCCGGATGCGCCTATTTTTGACATTGCTGATTATGGATTGGTCGGCGATTTGTTTGTGGTAATGCCTGAGCTGTTAGAGAAGCTGTAGATATAGTCTTGCTTCCTAAAACAAAAGGCTTCCGGACTGGAAGCCTTTATCACTTGATTTTTATAAGTTATTTTTCGCTCGGACGTTGCAGGTGCTCTGCAAATACTTTCGTAAACCTTGCAGCTTCACCACCAGTACAAGCGCGATGATCAAACGTTACGGATAGCGGCATTGCTTTCACCGAAATTGCTTGACCATTTCTTATCACAACTCGGTCGAGTATTCGGCCCGCGCCGACAATAGCGACTTGTGGCGGTGTGACGACAGGTGTTGCGTAAATACCGGCAATCGCGCCGAAGTTGGAAAGCGTAATCGTCGCGTGCTGCAATTGCTCACGACCGATTTTTCTCTCTCTGATCCCTTCAACGGTTTGATCGAGCCAACGACGAACATCTTGTGGCTCATATTCATCTGCGTGGCGCAAAACTGGCACGTACAATCCATGACGGCTATCTACTGCAATTCCTACATTGACCGTTGTGTGTACACAGCGTGTCATGGTTTCGGCATCAAACCAAGCGTTTAAAGCGGGCTCTTCTTGACACGCATGAACAATCGCTTGAACAAGGCGGATACTGATATCTTCGTTTGGTAGCCAATCTTCCAACAACGCTTCTTCCGTAATGGTTACGGCGGCAACATGTTCGTGCGACTCGGTCATAGACGATACCATGGTACGTCGAGCGCCTTTCAAAACTTCGGTGCCTGGACGCTGTTTTCCGGCTTCGTCGTAAATATCGGTATCTACGATAAGTCCGTTCGGGCCACTACCTGACACGAGGTTAAGATCTACCCCAAGTTTTTGTGCCAACAAGCGAGCCGAAGGCAGGGCGGTAACGAGGTTACTTTCTGTCGTGTTGTGGTTGCCACCAATCCAGAAATCATCAACGTTAACATGATGCGCTTGGTGAGAAACGCTACCGACGACGGTTGCGGCGTCAGCAGTGGCTTTTTTCTCTGCCGTTACTTCTCTCTCGGCACCTGTTTCATCAATCTCTAGCAGTAATGCACCAATATTGACGATTTCACCTTCATCACCATGACGGCTGACCACACGGCCAGAGTAGGGGGCCGGGACGTCTACCGTCGCTTTTGCTGTCTCTACGGTTAAGATCACTTGATCTAATTTAACCATGTCTCCGACATTAACGTGCCATTTCACAATTTCTGACTCAGCGAGACCTTCACCGAGATCGGGTAAATTAAACGTCTTCATTTCCAATCCTCCACGAGTTCGCGCGCCGCGGTCACAATGTCTTCTTCCTGAACCATGAAATAATCTTCGTTACGGTAATAAGGCATAATGGTGTCCATTCCAGTTACTCGTTTAGGTGGGGCTTTAAGTAAGCACATGGCATGTTCAGCGGTTCGAGCTAATAGCTCAGAGCCCACACCACAAGTTTTACTCGCTTCATGAACAACGAGTAAACGTCCAGTTTTTTCTAGTGAGCTGAAAATCGTCGCGGTATCAATTGGCTTAATACTCGCCAAATCAATCACCTCGACTTCAATTCCCTGACTAGACAAGGTTTGTGCGGCCTGAAGTGACTCTACGACGCATGCGCCCCAAGTAACGAGCGTGATATCTCGCCCCTTACGTAAGGTGAAGCATGTGTCGAGTGGGAGTGCTTCGCCGTTATCAACGACTTCAGATTTAACGGTACGATATATGCGCTTCGGTTCGAAGAACATGACGGGATCATTGCTTCTAATTGCAGCGAGAAGTAAGCCGTATGCGCGTTGTGGAGAAGAAGGAATCACCACTTTAAATCCAGCAGTGTGAGCAAATAGCGCTTCCACGCTTTCTGAGTGGTGTTCCGGAGCGTGGATACCGCCGCCAAATGGCGCACGAAAAACCGCGGGACAAGTGAGCCGACCGCGAGTTCTGTTACGCATTCGAGCTGCGTGGCACATTAAGTGCTCCATCGCAGGAAAAACGAAACCTTGAAACTGAAATTCGGCGACAGGTCGTAATCCTTGCGTTGCCATACCGACCGCAACCCCGCCGATTAAGGCTTCAGCGAGTGGCGTATCGATGACTCGTTTAAGACCAAACTCTTGCTTGAGTCCAACAGTGGCACGAAATACACCACCATTATCGCCCACGTCTTCACCTAGTACGACAACATTGGGGTCTTGTTGCATTTCGTGGTGCAGGGCAAGGTTTACTGCTTCAACCAACGTTAGCTCAGCCATGTCTGCCTCCCTGCATTCTCATTGCCTTGTTGATGAGTTCATCTCTTTGTGCATGAAGCTCTTGAGGTAGCGATTCATACAAATAATCGAAACCGGTTTCTGGTGCTTGTGGCGGTAAGCTCAGATAGCGTTCAACAGCTAACTCTACTTGCTCTTTACAGTAATCTAGCCATTGCTGTTCTTGTTCGTCGCTCCAAGCGCCTTGATTAAGGAGGTACGTTTTAAGACGTGCGATAGGTTCGTATTGCCATGCAGTTTGAACATCATCTTCTTTACGATAACGAGTCGCATCATCGGCCGTAGTGTGGTCACTCAGTCGGTAACTCACCGCTTCGATGAATGTTGCACCTTTCCCTTTTCTTGCTCTCTCAAGGGCGGTTTTAGTTGCATCATAAACGGCGACGACATCGTTACCATCGACAGTAATACCCGGTATACCTGCACCTTGCGCTTTTTCTGATAAGAAATCGGCGGCACATTGGAGACTACGCGGAACTGAAATTGCCCACTGGTTATTGTTTACGACGAAAACAAGTGGAATATTCCAAGTACCTGCGCAGTTTATTGACTCAAGAAAGTCCCCTTTGGATGTACCACCATCGCCGCACATCACTAGCGCAGCTTCATGGTTACCTTGAATTTTTAGCGCGGAAGCCACCCCGACAGCATGCGTACATTGCGTCGCTATGGGTACACAGTAGGGAAGGTCTCGGCTAGGAACCGGACTGCCTTCAGGAGCAAAATCACTCCCGCGCTCATCGCCACCCCAGTATTGAAGGTTCTTTTCCATGCCAATGCCACGACACCACATCGCAGGCATATCGCGGTAGTAAGGAACAAACACATCATCGGCTTTAAGTGCTCTGCCGACCGCAATGCCTATGGCTTCCGCGCCTAAGTGTGAGGGATAGGTCCCTAGCTTACCGGTGCGTTGCAAGGCAACTGCTTTGTTGTCGTAAGTGCGAGTTAATACCATATCTCGGTAAAACCCGACCAATGTTTCAGTGTCAGCCCAGTTGGGTAGTTGGCCGACTAGGTCCCCACGATGGTCGATAAACCGATGCATGGGTAATGCCTGAACGTTCATCTCAAGCTCCTTTTGACGCTGCGGGTCTTTTGGACTGCAGCTGTTCATACAAAACCAGAGTTTGTATGGGTACTCAAACTCTGATATCAGCGCAAAGGCCATACCTAAGGTTGCGTGTGCTTTCGATAGCGGTAGGCATCTGTTCGTCCCTTAAACTATTTGTCGATAACATCGCTGCGACCATTTCACCGCAAGATACAGAGAAAGGCTTTTCTGTATCTAACCCTCTAACTAAATCGTGGTATAGCCAGATACAATAAGTGTAAACAAATTGTTAAATTATGCTTCATTTTGACTTTCGCTCAGTAGTAAAGTTTTGCTTACACCCTGATTTTGCAGAGTAATATGCTGATATTTTGTTGGTGGTATTTTTAAACTCGAATTTAATTACTGGTTAATGAAACATATTTGCAACAAAATTTGGCTGTAAAATTTGACAAAGTGAGTCATTATTAATGAATCAACTCAAACAGTTGCTATATGATGAATTGCAAATTTTTGTTGTGCTCGAAGCCTCGACCTTATGAGAATGCATAACTTCTTCCCAACAGAGTGGAATCAAGGTAGGGTGACGGCATTACAAATGTATACCCTCGGCAGTCCTTGAGCTTATCCAAAGTAGGTGGTGCTCAAGTGGAAGTGATTATGGAGAAGTTATGTACCACGCTCATGTTTATTTTCCCTTAAGAGAACAAGATAAAGCGCAAGCCTTGAACGAGATCATCCGTCAAGAGCGTCAAGATGTGCTGCGTGTGTTTCCATTAGTTGGAAGGTTAGTTGGCCCACACAAAATGCCGATGTTTGAAATTCACCTAGAATCATTGAGTGAAGAGTTCTTGGCGTGGCTTGATACGATTCGAGGCGATTTTTCTGTGCTTATTCACCCAGTAAGCGAAGAAGAGTTACTTGATCACACAGAACGCGCGATTTGGTTGGGCAGAGAGATTGGTGTATTTGAAGAAAAGTTAGAGAAATAGTTGCTCTTCTCGTCCATGCATGGCCGCTTTGAATCCTTCTCTTCTCATTGCGGTCGCAGCTTCTGCTTAACGCCTCACCTTCATTGATGGATGCGGAATCCCTTTCTTACGCTTTGCTGTAGTTATTTTTGTGCTAAACCTAAAAGTAGGCTTTCGAACTTCACGCACAAAGCGTGAAAATGTTGCTGTTTAGCATGCCATTAAATGAATTTTGGTGGTAATAAAATAATAAGTCTTTGATAAATCAAATAGGTATAGCAGGGAAGTGCAGTTTACGACCCCAACGCCATTGACAGTGGCGCCGATAATTTATGAGGGGGAAGGGTATGTTTTCAATACTCTTGGTTATACTTGCACTCTATATATTTTGGCTGTTGTTTCGCAACGGGCCTGCGTTTGCCGGGCGTACCGCTCAAAAAAAACGTGACTGGGTTGGGCCTACCGCCAACAAAGAAGAGTGGCGAGGATTTTGTACGGATGTATTTCAGCCGTTCAGTTCTCAAACGACTTTCTACGCCATTGCTTATTTTGCCAATTACGTAGCAGCAGCGAACGCAATATCTTGGTCAACGATATACGAAGGCGATTATCCGGTCATCATAAGCCGATTTGGTAGCTACTTCATTTTAAGCACGTATGATGCACTGGTCGTAGCTGGGTTTATTGCGCTTGCTTTCTTTATCATTAATTGGCAACTTGCCATGCGCTGCTCTGGTATTCTTAGCCAGTATCTAGTGCGGATTCTTATTATTAATCAAAAGCGCTTTGTCGCGATTAGCTTGGTGTTTTGCAGCTACTTTTCGTACCTACTGACGCTTGGTATATTCTGGCTGTTCCATGATGGGTATTCAATCTGGCATGGATTAATGCTTAGCCCTGTGTTCCTATTGTTAGCTTTATTGGTAGCGGTTGTTGTGCCATCTGCAAAAAGAGAAAATAGTGTACCTTAGATAGGTTTTCCACGTTAAATTACATTCGATTTTAGGATAGTAATTCTTATGCCATTAAGTTAGCATTGCCAGCTTTTTAACGGTCAAAAGGCCACTAATCAGTGGGACAGTGGGAGAAACAATGTTTATCGGCTTTGACTATGGTACTGCAAACTGTTCAGTGGCTAAAATGGAACCGGGTGAGCCAGTACTGCTTAATCTAGAAGGAAACAGCCCTTTTATTCCTTCCACCCTTGCTGCACCGAGTCGTGAATCGGTATCCGAGCATTTATTTCGCCATCGAGATATTAAACCATTAGATCAAGTTGGTGAGCAGGTTTTACGCCGGGCAATCAATTTAAACCGAGAAGAAAGTATTGACTTAGAATCCGACGACATTGCGTTTGGTCAGGATGCACTTAATCTCTATTTGGAAGATCCTCGCGATATCTATTATGTGAAATCGCCGAAGTCTTTTCTTGGTGCATCTGGCTTGCGTGATGTGCAATTGGCTTTTTTCGAAGACCTTGTCTGCGCGATGATGGACAATATTAAGTCGCAAGCCGAAAGCGATGCGCAGCAAAGTATTACCGATGCTGTGATCGGCAGACCAATTAACTTTCATGGGCGTGGCGGTGAAACGGCTAACATTCAGGCTGAACGCATTTTGTTGCGGGCAGCGAAACGTGCGGGCTTCCAAAATGTGGAGTTTCAGTTTGAGCCTGTCGCGGCGGGCCTAGAGTATGAAGCGACACTCAGCGAAGATAAAATCATTCTAGTAGTCGATATTGGCGGTGGTACAACGGACTGTTCGTTGATCCAAATGGGACCGTCTTGGCGCGGCAAAGCAGATAGGACCGCAAGCTTGTTAGCTCACAGTGGCCAGCGTGTCGGCGGGAATGATCTTGATATCGCGCTAGCATTTAAGCAGCTCATGTTCCCTTTTGGCATGGGAAGTAAAATGGAGTCAGGCATTGTGATGCCGACTACCCAATTCTGGAACCCGATAGCAATCAATAATGTAGAAGCGCAGAGTGACTTCTATTCGCGAGAGAACCTATCAGCGTTAAAGTTGCTTCAAAAGCAGGCTCAAGAGCCAGAAAAACTTGCTCGTTTGCTAGAGGTGTATCATGAGTCTTTAGGCTACAACATTGTTCGCCGTGCCGAAGAGGCAAAAGTGGCACTTTCAGAACAAGCTTCTTACCGAACTGGCATCAACTTACTATCAGAAACGATTGAAGTTGATGTACAACGTGACGAAATGATCGAAGCGATCCAGTCGCCAAAGAATAAAATGACGGCGTTGGTGACAGAAGCGGTAGAGCAAGCTGGAGTTAAACCCGATGCTATCTTTATGACTGGAGGTTCGGCACGCTCGCCAATCTTGCGCGATGCGGTGCAAACCGTACTGCCAAGTATTCCGGTTGTCAGTGGAAACTATTTTGGCTCAGTAACTGCCGGCTTAGCTCGTTGGGCTGAGGTTTGTTTCAAGTAGAAAGAAAGCCGATTAACAGTGGGTCTTTGTTGCCAAACTTATGATTTCATTTAGGCTTGCCAAGTGATGGTTGGAGAACTTTGTCGAGAGGTTGAGTTTTAAGCGGGTAGGGAACCTTTTTAGGATCTTAAGTCTTTCAAGGTCATTCTGAATAGTGAGGGACGAGCGTGATTTAGAATCTCTTGCCCGAGCACGCTGTTATGATATGTGACCCCGTTTCGCCGAGCGTTATTCATCACCATTATTCTGAAGAGTCGAGTTAGGATCTACCGGAATAATGATTTTGACTAAGCTGAGATAAAAATGCCCGCTAAATCAGCGGGCACTTTTGTTTACGTCATTAATGGTGCATGTGTTTTTCCATGTGACCTTGTTTTTCAACCGCCATTTCTACTTCCACTTTACCCGCGTTTTTGAATGTTAACGTCATAGGGAAGCGGTCGCCTTCTTTAAGAGTTTGTGTTGGGTTAAAAATCATTAAATGGAAGCTGCCTGGCTTAAACAACACTGAGTCATTGGCTGGAACGCGCACTTCGTCAATCTTAATCATTTTCATCACACCATCTTCTTTCTTATGCGTGTGAATTTCGACATGCCCTGCGATTGGGCTTTCTGCTGCGATCAATGCATCTTCACTGTCACCGTGGTTGGTTAATTGAAAAAAACCACCGATAACAGGTGCGTTTGGTGGCGCTTCGCGGCTCCATGGATGGTCGATATGAATTTTTCCTGCTTCATAATCGTGCGCTAAACTCAGTGGGCTAGCGATGACAGCAATAAGCGCGATAGCGGCGGTTTTTAATGATTTAAGCATGTGTTTTTCCTTTTGAATTAATAGCTTCTCTGAATGGACAACAAACAGAGTCATCGTTATTTTTGAATAAAGTTGTCAATGATTAGATGCCTGTTAGGCAGGAAAAACACTCGGCGGAGAGTGCTTAGGCGCGATGTGTTTGTAAACGAGCTTATCGCATTTTGAAAAGTGATAAGTCGTCAGTGCATACTTTACTCGGCGCAGCCAATGGATGGTTGTCAGGTAAAGCCCAATCGCAACTAAAAGAAAGAATTGAACAGCTTGAAGAAGCGGGCATTCAAATTGGAAGCCGTCGTGTAAGTTAAGATCTTGGATGAGCTTAGAAGAAGATTGAGCGTTAGCCTCAATCAACGTATTGATATCCACCCATTTGAAACCATCTGCGGTACACAGTAAAACCTTTTCACTTTGGACTTTGTTGAGCCAAGTTGTGCTGTGAACTTGTGTAGGGTTAAGAGCGGCTGTGGACGCTAAATACAACTGAAACAACACCGCGATAATAACCGCAATAGCGTGCAAGCGATGGTGTTTGTGCTGTATTAGAGTGTTTTCCATACAATTAAGTGCTTATCTTCTTCGGCGCGGGATACTAACAAATTAACCAAACAATGTAATTATCAGTTTACTAAAAGGTGATGCAAGTGTGCATTATTTGTTTTATTGTCTATTTTTAACGCTTTAATGTCTTGATTCGGCTGACATTCACAACCTCCAATTCAACTTGTCAGTCTTGCCTAGTCGCTTTTGAAGATACCGAATTAATCTCTCTTATATGCCACTGAAGCTTCGGTTAGTGGGTGTCGTGGTGGTGTTTTTACGTGCTAGATTTGGCTGATATCGATTCAAAATGCACACCGAATCTTCACTTGTTTTCCATTAACGGAATTATGACAGTAATTTAATAAAGGATACGGTATTCTGCGCTCCTTTGTACATGCCAGAAACGTCCGTCCTACTTAGTCGGAGGGGCGATTAATCTTAAGAAATTTCTCAAATGAAATACGAACAACAGATTGGATATCGATACCCTAAAGGTCGATTTGCCATGGTGAGTGTATATGCATTCACCGGTGCTGCGATTTTAGCATCGACTATTTTTTCTCTATTGCTGTTTTTGTCTATCGACGAAAATCCGATGATGCAAACCTTATTTGGTGGTTTAGCGATCATTTTTGAAGCGGGTAAATTTTACGCTTGGTATGAATACGGTGAGCGCCGAGCCCATCGCAACTACACAGGAGCAGCAACCGCTCTCGTGTTTTATTTAGTCTTAGCTGCGATTTCCATTGGCGGTAGTATTGGTGGCATTAATAGTGCAACCAATAGTGCACAAAGTCATATTTCGGTAGAGCAGGCGAAAGTGGAAGCGTTTAATCGTCAGATTGCGGCAATCGATAAGCAGATTGAGCTCAACAATATGGCAGCGCAGAAATACATCGAGATGGAGCGTATCGCGACTGGTGTAACTCGCATTCAGGATCAAAACAAAACCTTACGTGAAGAGCAGCAACGCTTGGCTATGGAGCGTGATAGTTTACCGCCGGTTACGCAAGGCTCAGTGATTGGTTTGATTGATAGCCTAGCCAACGCATTTGGTACTACCTCTCAGCAAGCTCAGCTTGGCTTGGTTGTATTTCTTTCGATTCTTTTGGACTTCTTTGCTGCATTTTTTGTTGGCTTGATTGGTGAAGAGCAACGGTTCCGATATTTCTATCGCAGAAATGAGGGCATGATATTGAAAACAGTTCGCGATATAGACCCAGCGCCTGCGGGTTATCTTCCTCATATAAAAGAGGAAGAAGAGCAAGAAATACCAGCTGCGCCGGAGCCAGAAGAACCAAAGGAACCGAAAACCTTGTTAGAGCAAGTTAGCGATGCACTTAAAACGCATCAAATTACGTGCACCAAAAAAGCCGTTGCTAAACAGTTTAGGCTGTCTGCGGAAGAGGTAGACAAGGTATTTGAAGAATTGGCAGAGCTCGGTTTAGTGGGGAAAAAAGCCAACCACCATTATCATTGGATAGGTGAAGCAGAGACCGCATAATTGGTTATCTATTAAAGTTCGGAAAGAGCGTCAATCGGCGCTCTTTTTTTTGGGGAGGGGGGAGTTTCGCTATTAAAGTTAACTACAAGAAAGCGTATCAATCTTTATTGAGCTTTTTGGTTACGTCTTTCACCGTTTTCTTCTCTTTTTCCGGTGTCATTGCATCAACAGCTTTACCCGCCATCCCTTCATCTGGCAATTTGTCTTTTCCTGCATCAACTGCGGTATCTTTCAGTGCCTCTTTAGGCGTACAGCGCCCCCCAACACCAACCACGGCTTTTGTCGCAGCGGCTTTAGCTGCCTTTTCTGCATCGCAGTCAGGATCCATCACGCTAGCTAAGCTCGTGGCTGAACCAAAAAACAAGATTAACAAAATGAGGTTGCGTTTTTTCATAGTTGTCACCAATGTTGTGAAACATAGGTAAAGTGTAACGGAGAGAAAAGGTTTTGGCTGAGAATTTGTTGGTTTGAGCTTGGGAAGCAAAGTAAGGTAAAAAGAAAAAGTGCCATCGAAGTGACACTTTTTCTTAAGCGTAGAAGGGATTAGTTGTCGTAAACGTCTAACTCCACTTCACGGGCAATATTTTGGTCGTTAATGATCACACCTTCGACTTCGACACGAGCACCATTTAGGTTAAGTTCTTCGATGCCTTGGAAGCGTGTTTGTGCATCAATCACAACGGTCGTGTTGTTTAGCAATTGATCTGCGTCGTTTTCGCAACGCTCGATTTCAAATGTTCTTGCTTCAGCATCGTAGTTTGATACGTATCCTTCACATTCAAATTCTTTACCTTGCCATTGGTTGTTATCGTCAAAGTCTGGTTGCTCAAACTCAATAACGGTAGCGATGCGTTTGCCATTTTTCATGATAGACGTTACTTCCACTTCTTGGCCTTGTTTTAGGTTCGCTTTGCTGCCGTCTTCAAATCGTGTTGCGTTATCGATGAAGAATGCTCCTCGGTAGTTTAGAGAGAACTCACTATAATCCTTGGCAACCCAAGTCACGATACCTTCCACATCGCTGTCATTTTTTAGATCGTCGTAGTCTTCAACTTGTACCTCATGTGCCATGAAGATACCGTTTTGCATTTCACCTTCTACTTCCACCCATTGGCCGATGCTAAGTTGGCTAATGTTGTCGTAAGATACGGTTATATTTGTACCAAGCTCAAACGTGCCAGCATTTTCATCGGTACTAGTAATGCGACCTTCCAGTTCGTAGTAGCTTCCAAGGGCTGGGTAATCGTTATCTACGTCGATTTCGACCACAGACAGCACTCGATAACCCGCATCAGCAGTTGGCAATGATGACACCATCACCCAGTCGTTGACCTCTATATCATCACTTAAACCGTCAAACTGCAGATCTACGCCGTTTACCGTAAATGTTTTCTTCACATGATCAATCGCTGTGACACGTCCTGTAATGGTTGGTTCAAGTGTGACTCGGACGCCATTATTCGAAGCTTGCCGAATATCTGACCCCACGCGAACCACCATTTTTGGTTTTACATCGGCCAGTTGCACTTGTGTGTCGTCATAAACCACCTCAGACACACGATACGTATGTCCATTGACGGTTAACGTGCTTTCTTCAGCGTTGACCGCTTCAACAGAGCCAATCGCTACACTTGGTTTCACTGCTGGTTGAGTTGATGTGCTATCGCTATTGCTGCCACCACCTGAACCACCACAACCAGACAATGCCAAACCTACTACAGAAATAAGAGCGAGTTTTTTCATTGTATTAACCTCAATTTACGAGCGAGTTTAGGAAATTGCCTGTATCTTATTGGGCATATCGTGAAGAGATCGTGAAGAAATGTGATTTTATGAAAATTTTAATTGTAGATGACAACCATAACGTCTCGGAGACGATTGCAGACTATCTTGAGCTAGAAGGCATGATTATCGATTGTGCGTTTCATGGAGAGGCTGCGATTAAGTTAATCGAGGAAAATCATTACGATGTAATCATCATGGATATCATGATGCCGAAGCTCGATGGCATCAGTACGGTACAGAAGCTTCGACAAGATAAGTTATGTGGAACGCCAATTCTCTTCCTAACGGCAAAAGATACGCTAGAGGACAAAATCGCGGCTTTTAAAGCGGGGGGAGATGATTATTTAATGAAGCCATTTGCGATGGAAGAGCTCAGTTTGCGTGTTCATGCTTTGGCTAATCGTGGTCCAAGACAAGATATCGGAACGCTCAAATTTGCAGATATTTGTTTAGATGCGCGGACAGGAAAAGTAACGAGAAAAGACAAAGAAATTAAGCTGAGTCGAATTCAAACTAAAATTTTAAAATTGCTCCTCCAACGTGCTCCAGCAGCGGTCACGCGCACAGAAGTGATCGATAGTGTGTGGGGAGACGAACCACCCGGAAGTGATGCACTTCGTAGCCATATTTACGGTTTAAGAACCGCGCTAGACAAAGGTTTTGAAGAATCACGATTAGAGACTATTCATGGACAAGGTTACCGACTTAAAGCATAACGAATATCCAAGCATTTATCGCAAGATCCGTTGGGGTTTTGGGGTCATGACGTTTGTGATGTTTACTCTTTTTTGGTCGCTGATTTATGTGGCAGAAAACAAACTGGAAGTGCTGAGTTTACATCACTGGCTAGATACTGAAGCTGCGCTTTATAGTGAGAATTTCGAGAAACAGGGCTGGGATGCGCCATTGCCAAACGTATTGGAATTCAACTCATATTGGAGTGAAGCACCGACACCCGATTGGTTGCTCTCTTTTACTTCACCTGGTTTTTACGAATACCTGCTTGGTGAAGAAGACAAACACTTTGTTGTATTGAACCACCCCTCAGGGAAGGGGCTTATGTACATTGTATTTCAAGATGACTCAGATGATTACTTGGACGAATACGAAAGCTCGCTGCATCAGTTTACGCTGCTGCTCGGTGGTTTGTTTTCATTTGTCATGGTTGGGTATGGCATTTACATGGTGCGAATATTGTCTCGGCCATTAGCGCAAATTGAAGACAAAATTAGCCAAATGTCACCGGATCAACCCGCTTTCCAAGTTGAAACTAAGTTCAGCGAAACACGCCAGATAGAGCAGACTTTGCTGGATAATAAGAACGATATCGCGGGCTATTTCAAACGAGAGCAAGAATTTAGCCGTTTTGCATCGCATGAGTTGAGAACGCCAATCATGGTGATTAAAGGCTCAACAGACATTCTGACGCGTCTTCCTGATCAACCTCGAGTTGCGCAAAAAGCCATCACGAGGATGCAGTCAGCTTGTGACGAGATGCGTGTACTGACAGAAGCGTTTCTCTTACTTGGTAAAGAGAAAATAGAGCCTCAACATTACGGAGAGCATCAGCTTCTTACTTGTTTACAAAAACAACTGGAAGAGCTGGCTCCTTTATTTGCCAAGCAAGATTCGAACTACGCTTTGCACGAACAACATAGTGGTGTAGTGAAGGCACCAGAGAGTTTTGTGACCATTGTTATCAACAATCTGATTAAAAACGCCTTTAGCTATAGTGTGGGAGATATTGAAATTGAGTTGAAAGGTCATGCGCTTAAGATCCTAAACCGTCACGATGGCAACGAGACGTACAACGCTGGTTATGGTTGTGGGCTTGTTATCGTACAACGAATATGTGAACGGATGGGGTGGGCGTTAGTACTGGACGATGATGGTGTTCGATTTAGTGCAAAAGTGGAGTTCTGCTCTTAGCTTTGCGCGTATTGATTCAAGTGAGAATTAACGCTCTGGATTTTTCTTGTCGTACGCATCTAACCCGTAGTCAAACAAGAAAAAACTGGAATTTGAATTAGACTGAAGTTAGTGAAGCGGAAACTCGAGGAACCGTTATGCTCTCTTATCAGGTCAGCCGAAGTATTGAAATTAATAAGAATCAAAGTGAAATTATTGGCTATCTCAAGAACTTCAATAACTGGCCCAGCTGGTCACCATGGATCATTCTTGAACCAAGCTGCGAGCTGACATTCAGTGATAATCAGGGCCACGTTGGAGCTGGTTATCAATGGAATGGTCAGCGTATTGGGACTGGCGCGATTGTACTGGAAAGTACTCAAGAGCATCGATTAGATATGGAGCTACATTTCTTTCGCCCAATCAAGAGCCATGGAAAGGTGACTCTAATCGTGACGCCGTCACAAAATGGCTGTTTAGTCGAATGGCAAATGCAATCTCGCGTCCCTTGGTATCTGTTCTTTCTGAAAAGTATGTTTAAGTCGATGATAGAGATGGATTATCAACGTGGGTTACGCATGCTCAAAAGTAAGCTTGAAACCGGAAGAGTGCATTCAGACTTAGTCGAAATAGGTAACCGAACGTTGCCTCAAATTCATTACATTGGGATCAAGGGTGTGGCTAGCTTGCAGGAATTAGGTTCGGTAATTGAGAAGCATGTTCAGCAACTAGAACAGTTAATTAGTGACGAAACCCTATCCGTGAATGGTGAATTGTTTTGTTATTACGTAAGCGCCCCACAAAGCACACATTCAATTAGCCAGGCACCAGACTTATGATCTTATCTTCACTAATAAGGAGATA